>NZ_JWLN01000008.1:0-206989 GCF_000814065.1 Pseudomonas sp. C5pp
ATACCTGTGGGAGCGGCTTTAGCCGCGAAGAGGCCGGCACAGGCAATAAAGATCAGAAGCTGTAGCTGCCAGTCACCACCAGGCTACGCGGGTCACCCACCTGGATCTGCGCCGCACTGGTTGCCGAGCTGTAATAGGTCTTGTCGGCGATATTACTCAGCGCCGCCCGCACATCCCAGTCATGCGTGCGGTACCCCGCCAGTGCATCCCAGCGGCCATACCCCGGCAGCACCGTGGTGTTCTGGTTGTCCGCATAACGCTCGCCTACCAACGTCAGGCCGGTTTCGGCGTACCAGCCCAGTTCCGGTTTCCAGGTCACGAACAGGCTGCCGTTGCGCTTGGCCACGTCATTGATGCGGTTGCCTTCCTGGCCGTTGTTGTCCTTGACGATGGTCGCGTCCTGCAGGCCGATGCCACCGCGCACGTACCAGTTGCCAACGATGTTGCCGGTGGCGGTCAGCTCGATACCGCGCGAACGCTGCATGCCGCTGAGCAAGATGTTTTCCGGGACAAGCGGGTCGCGGGTGCGGCGGTTGTACAGCTCCAGCTCGTAGATGGCCAGGGTGGTGGTCAGGCGCTGGTCGAGCCAGTCGCTCTTCACGCCGATTTCCTTCTGGCGGGTTTCTTCCGGCTTGGCGTCGTTACCGTTGCCCTTTGCGCCCGGGGTGATGCCGATCAGACCGCCGCCAACCGGCGAGAAGGTCTTGCTCCACGAGGCGTAGAACGAATGGTCGCGCCACGGTGTATAGACCACACCCAGGCGTGGGCTGGTGCTGTTGCTGTCCTGTGTTTCGCGCACGCCATCCTTGTTGGTGGTCTGCACGTCGAACTGGTCGAAGCGTACGCCGGCAAGAACCTGCCATTGATCGTTCAGGCGGATCTGGTCTTGTAGATAAAGGCCGCGGCTATCGACCACGGTATGGTTGTCACTAAACAACGTCATTGGGCCATTGAGCTGCTGGTTGCGGCCGGGTTTGCCCAGGCCCTGCAGTTTCTGGTCGACCGCTTTGTACAGCACCGGGTCGCGCTTCTGGTTGCCGAACTCCAGGCCCAGCAACAGCTTGTGCTCCAGGCCCAGGGTGTCGAAGTCGCCCTCGGCCTCCAGGGTGTTGAACAGGTTGCGGGTGTTCAGGTCCTGCTGCCAGCGCTGGCGGGTCAAGGTGTCGGTGCTGGCGTCGTAGCCCGTGACGTAGGTGTTGTCGAACTCACTGTCGAGCTTGAACAGGCCCAGGGTATGGCGCAACTGCCAGGTTTCGTTCAGCTGATAGTTCAGGCGCGAGCGCAGCGACTGGGCGCGGTCGTCGATATAGTCGCGCTGTGTGTCGCCATAAGTGGTGCTGCGGCCGACATCGGCCGGGCGGCCGTTGACCTCGGGGATGCCACGGTCCGGGGTGCGGTTGTAGCGGCTGTATTCGTATTGCACCAGCCAGTTCAGGTCGGGGGTGACCTGCCAGCTGATCGACGGGGCGAACAGCTGGCGGCTGCCGTCGATGCCGTCGCGGAAGCTGTTGTTGTCCTGGTTGCCCATGTTCAGGCGCAGGCTGACGGTGTCGCTGGGGTCGGCACTGAGGTCGGCATACAGGCTGCGCAGGTCTTCGCTGCCGGCCTGCGCCTCGATGCTCGAACGGCGGCCGTGCTCCGGCGCCTTGCTCACCCGGTTGACGATACCGCCCTGGCTGCCACGGCCATAAAGCACGGCTGCCGGCCCCTTGAGCACTTCGACCCGCTCGATGTTATGCAGGTCGCGGATGTACTGGCTGTCGTCGCGAATGCCGTCCAGGTAGAAGTCGTTGCTGGCTTCGAAGCCGCGGATGCGCACGCTGTCGAAGCGGGTGTCGGCACCGCTGCTGACGTTGGGGATGCCTTCCAGCGCCTTGCCCAGGGTGTTGCTGCCGTAATCCAGCACGTTGACGGTCTTCACCGTGTCGATGGCCTGCGGCACATAGCGTACTGGCGTCGAGGTGCGGGTCGCGGTGCTTACCTCCTTGACCCGCGGGTTGTCCTCTTCGCGTTCACTGTCGGCGGTTACCGACAGTTCCGGCAGGGTGGTGGTGGCGGCACTGGCCAGGCTGGCGCCGAACAGCAGCGACAGGCCAAGCGTCAGGGGTGAAAGACGGCAGGGTACAAGCATGGGCACATCCGGATCGAGCAGGTGAAAAAGAGGTGCGGATGGTAATGCTTGTTATTTGCTATTGCTTGAGTATTTGTAAAGGCTTGTCATTACATCTGTGTCAGTTTGTTACGGCCTCCACCGGGCCGCGTTTCCCTGTAGGACCAGCCTTGTGCTGCGAAGGCGCCCTGACAGGAAAATTGTCCGTTCGATCAAAAGGCTATTTCCCACACAAGATAAATTGTCCGCTGATAGCGCAAACCTGCATGGAAATGCACCAGGCAAGCGCGCGATTTTGGTTATATCAACCTGCATTTCACGACTTTTTGACATTTGTAATCGCACACGGCTAGGATTCGGCCAACGCCTGCTGGCCATGATCTTGGCCATGCTGCTGCCAGAGGCCGCCGTGTGATTACCGGCAGGCCTTCAAGTCTGGATCCGCATAGCGTCGAACCTACGAAGGGGCGTTGGTTCCTGGCGTCATATTGCAGAGCGTTTTTGATTAAGAAATAAGGAAAACAACATGTTGAAAACCAGGATCAGCCTGGTCGCCCTGGCGATGATCGCCGCGACCCAGGCACAGGCCAATGATCAGGCCGACAGCAAAGGCTTCATCGAGGACAGCCACGCCAACGTCCTGCTGCGCAACGCCTACATCAATCGTGACAAGAAGCACGGCACCGACGACCAGATCGAATGGGGCCAGGGCGTCATCGCCAACTTCTCCTCCGGCTTCACCCAGGGCACCGTCGGTGTCGGCGTCGATGCATTCGGCCTGTACGCCGTGCGTCTGGACGGCGGCAAGGGCCACAACGGTGGCGCCGGTGTCGACTTCTTCAAGCCTTCGGACTTCAAGGACGAGAACGGCAACGCCAACTCGCCGCACAACCTGGCCCGTGGTGGCGCTGCAGTGAAGTTCCGCATCTCCAACACCGTGCTCAAGTACGGTGACCAGATGCCGGCACTGCCAGTGCTGCAGTACGACGACGCCCGTCTGCTGCCAGAAAGCTTCACCGGTACCCTGATCACCTCCAAAGAGATCCAGGGCCTGGAACTGAACGCCGGCCGCTTCACCCAGGAAGCGCGCAAGAGCGCCGAGCGCCGTGACGGTGGTGGCCTGAAGTCGATCAACGTCCTCGGTGGTAGCTACAAGTTCACCGACAACTTCACCGCTTCGCTGTACACCGCCGACAACGAAGACGTGATGAAGAAGCACTACCTGGGCCTGAACTACGTCTTCCCGATTGCCAACGACCAGTCCCTGACCCTGGACTTCAACGGCTACAAGTCGGACATCGACAACAAGTTCGTGAAATCCGCTGGGCTGAACGGCGACTCCAACACCATCTGGAGCCTGGCAGCCACCTACGCCTACGGTGCCCACTCGTTCACCATCGCTCATCAGCGCAGCACCGGCAGCACCGGCTACAACTACGGCTGGTACCAGAACGAGGGTGGCGTGGGTGACGGTGGTTCGACCATCTACCTGGCCAACTCCTACTGGTCCGACTTCAACGCCGAAGACGAGCGCTCCTGGCAGCTGGGCTACGGCCTGGACTTCGGTGCCTACGGCATCCCGGGCCTGACCTACAAGCTGGCCTACGTGGTGGGTGACAACATCAACACCCGCAACGTCGACAACCCGCAGGGCTTCGGTGAAGGTAAAGAGCGCGAAATCTTCAACCAGATCCGTTACGTGGTGCAGGACGGCCCGGCCAAGGACCTGTCGATCAAGCTGCGTAGCTCGTTCGTGCGTACCAACAACGCCGTGCAGCAGAACGGTTACAACGACGACGGCAACGAAGTCCGCGTATTCGTCGAGTACCCGATCAGCATCTTCTGATCCTGATCTGATGGCCTAGGGGCTGCTTTGCAGCCCATCGCGACACAAGGCCGCTCCCACACGATTCTGTAGGAGCGGCCTTGTGTCGCGAAAGGGCCGCAAAGCGGCCCCCGGCTTTCAAGCCGTCTCCACCACTTCCCTGCGCCGCACACCAGCAACCTTCACCTCTCCCTCCCCAGTCTCCGGCGCAAAGCTGTCACTACGCGCCATCCGCCACATCCGCGCATAAAACTCGCTTTCAATCGAGCCACTGAGCAATTCGCCCGGTTTGAGGAACGTGTGCAGGTCCGAGAACAGCCCGATTTCGCTAGGGCTGATACGCCGCGCCAGGTGCTTGGGTTTGAGCTCCGAAGGGTGTTCCAGGCCCGCGGCAGCCAACATTTCGGCCAACGTATGCAGCGTGTTGCGGTGGAAGCTGGCCACCCGCTCGGCCTTGTCCGGCACCACCAAGGCGCGCTGGCGCAGCGGGTCTTGCGTGGCCACCCCGGTCGGGCATTTGTTGGTATGGCAGCTCTGCGACTGGATGCAGCCAATGGCGAACATGAAGCCGCGCGCGGAGTTCACCCAGTCCGCCCCGATGGCCAGCACGCTGGCGATGTCGAAGGCGCTGACGATCTTGCCCGCCGCGCCAATGCGGATGCCGGCGCGCAGGTTCAGGCCGACCAGGGTGTTGTGCACGAACATCAGGCCCTCGCGCATCGGCACGCCCATGTTGTCGCTGAACTCGCGTGGCGCCGCCCCGGTGCCGCCTTCCTTGCCATCGACGACGATGAAGTCCGGAGTGATGCCAGTGGCCAGCATGGCCTTGGCAATGCCCATGAACTCCCAAGGGTGGCCCAGGCAGAATTTGAACCCCACCGGCTTGCCGCCCGACAGCTCGCGCAGGCTGGCCACGAACTGCAGCAACTCGACTGGCGTGCGGAAGGCACTGTGCGCCGCTGGCGAGATGCAATCTTCGCCCACGCGCACGCCACGGGTTGCAGCAATTTCGGGGCTGACCTTGTGCCCCGGCAGGATGCCGCCGTGGCCCGGCTTGGCGCCCTGGCTGAGCTTGATCTCGATCATCTTCACCTGCGGCGAGCGCGCCTGCTCGGCGAAGCGCTGCGGGTCGAAGCGGCCGTCCTCGGTGCGGCAGCCGAAGTAGCCACTGCCGATTTCCCAGATCAGGTCACCGCCATGTTCGCGGTGGTACGGGCTGATGCTGCCTTCGCCGGTGTCATGGGCAAAACGGCCCATGCGTGCACCGCGGTTCAGGGCAGCGATGGCATTGGCGCTGAGGGCGCCGAAGCTCATGGCCGAGATGTTGAAGATCGATGCCGAATAGGGCAGGCGGCATTGCGGCCCGCCAATAGCGATGCGGAACGATGCCGGGTCTGGCGTGGCCACTGGCAGCATGGAATGGCTGATGAATTCGAAGCCGGGCTTGTAGGCATCGTTGAGGGTGCCGAAGGCCTTCTCGGCGCTTTCGTTCTTGGCCCGGGCGTAGACCAGCGAACGCTGCGAGCGGGAGAACGGCAGCTTGTCGTCGTCGCCCTCGATCAGGTACTGACGGATTTCCGGGCGGATGGTTTCGATCAGGTAGCGGATGTTGCCTAGGATCGGGTAGTTGCGGCGCACGGCGTGGTGGCTTTGCCGCAGGTCGTTCAGGCCGACCAGGCTGAGCAGCGCGGTGATCAGTGTCAACGGCCACAGCCAGGCATGCTGGGGTAGCAGCGGCAGGCTGGCGAAGGTGAACAGCAGGCAGAGGGCGAGGCAGGCGTAGCGGCTGGGTAGAGAGTGTTTCATGGGTCCATCGCAGGCAGGATGACCGGGCATAGGATAGGCAAAGGCGGGGAGGGGAAAACCTGTGTAATCGGTAAAAGACTGTTACTTGATCGCGTATTTCCAGGCTCATGCGGTTCTTTGTAGGAGCGGCCTTGTGTCGCGAAAGGGCCGCGAAGCGGCCCCGGCATTCTTTGCATCAACTCCAGAATCCGGGGCTGCTGCGCAGCCCATCGCGACACAAGGCCGCTCCTACAGGGGGGCGCGTAAAGGCTGATTGGGTAGCAACACGCTGACCCGCAACCCACCCCCCTCGCGGTTCGCCAACAGCAACTCGCCCCCATGGCTGGCAGCAATCCGCTGGGCGATGCTCAACCCCAGCCCATACCCCCCGGACGCCTGATTGCGCGACCCGTCACCGCGCACGAACGGGTCGATGATGGTCGCCAGCAGGCCCGGAGCAATCCCCGGGCCACGGTCATCGATATGGATGAACACCCCCGTGGTCGCCTGCTCCAGCGTGACCGAAACCTCCTTGGCATAACGCAACGCATTGACCAGCAGGTTCTGCAGGCAGCGCTGCAGCAGCAGGGCATCGACCCGCAGGCTGCCCGCCTGGCCATGCACCGGCAACGGCTCTTCGGCAGTGGCCAGCTCCGCGCACTGGCGCACCACCAGCCGGTCCAGGTCTACCTGCTGCAAGTCCTGCTGCTCCCCCGCGCGCAGGTAATCGAGCACCTGGCCGATCATGTTGTCCATTTGCGCAATGTTCTGCCGCAGGCGTTGCCGGTTTTCGTCGTCCGGCAAGCGCTCCAGGCGCAGGCGCATGCGCGTCAGCGGGGTGCGCAGGTCGTGGGACACGGCGGCCAGGAAGTAGGCCTTGTCGTTGACCATCGCGATCAGCCGCTGCTGCATGGCGTTGAAGGCCTGGGCCGCCTGGCGCACTTCCTCCGGGCCATCCAGCGCCAAGGGCGGCTGCTCGAGGTTGCTACCCAGGCCGCGCGCGGCATCGGCCAGGCGCCGCAACGGGCGCAGGCACAGGCGCACGGCTATCAGGCACACCAGCAATACCGCGACGATGCGCAGCGCGTACACCCGCAACAGGTAATCGCTGATCAGCACCCAGGCCGACTCGCCGCTCCAGCCTTGCAGTTCCTGGCCCTCGATGGTCAGCCAGTGCCCACCGGCCAACGGCACCGCGAACTGCAGATGTGCCTGGGCCGTGCGCAGGCCGAACAGGCTGCGCCAGACGATCGGCTGGCCCTGTTCGTCGGTCAACTGCACCTTCATCAGGCGCACGTCCTGGGCATGCCCCAACTCGTACTCGAGGGCCTGGTGCAGCAACAGCTCGACACGCCTGCGCCCGCGGCGCTCGTCCTGCACCGGCGTGGGCAGGGCTTCGCTGCAACGCAGTTGGTAATGCGCTGGCGCCTGCTGTGAACCGGCACGGCAGTCGGCCTGGGCGATCAACGGCGCGCTGCGTGCGGCAATCAGCCGGACAGGGGCCTCGAGAACCTGGGCAAAACGCACATCGAACCAGATGCTGCTGGACATCAACTGGATCAGCACGGTACCGCTGACCATTATCAGCAGCAACTGGCCGAACAACGTGCGTGGCCACATCCGGCGCAGCCAGCGCATGTCAGGCATCGGCCCCGTTGGCGGCGATGCTCAGCAAATAGCCTTCGTTGCGGATGGTGAGAATTTGCGCGGCACCCGCCGGCGCGTGGCGCAGGTGCTGGCGCAGGCGGCTGACGCACATGTCCACCGAACGGTCGTCTGGCAGGTGGTCGCGGCCGAACGCACTGCGCGTCAGCTGGTCGCGGGATACCACGCGGTTGTTGGCTTCCAGCAGCTCGCGCAGTACGCGGTAGTCGGAGCGGGGCAGGGTCAGGGTCTCGCCATCGGGGCGGGTGAGCAGGCGCTTCACGTGTTCCAGGCGGAAGCCGGCGAACAGCTGAGCATCTTCTACCGGCTCTTCGGCGGGGGCATCCAGGCGTTGCGGACGACGCAGCACGGCCTTGATCCGGGCGATCAGCTCGCGTGGCTCGAAAGGCTTGGCCAGGTAGTCATCGGCACCCACCTCCAGGCCGATGATGCGGTCCAGCGTGCTGCCCTTGGCCGACAGCATGATCACCGCCAGCCCCGGCGTGGCTTGCAGCTGGCGGCACAGGCTCAAGCCGTCTTCGCCCGGCAGCATCAGGTCCAGCACCACCAGCTCCACCTTGTGCCGGGCCAGGTGCTCGCGCATCTGCTCGCCGTCAGCCGCTGCCAGCACGTTATAGCCGGCATCTGTCAGGTAATCACAAAGAAGTTCGCGGATCTCGTCGTCATCATCGACAACAAGCAAAGTTGTGCTCATGCAGAAAAACACCTGTTCGGTGAGGGCCGGTGGCGCTCGTTACGTTCGATTACATCCCCGTACAAGCCGGGTCTGGAGCCCGGGGGGCCGATCCCTAGAATCCTAACAAAAAATCATCTGCAAATACGAAGCCTTCCCAAATGAACTCCGAGAGCACCCCGAACGCCTTCCCCTCCATCAGCCGAGGCGGCACGCGCCTCAAACCGCTGGCCCTGTTCATTGCCGTGGCCGTCAGCGGTGGCGCGATGGCTGCCGACAGCAAGCCCCTGGAACTGGATGCCACGCAGATCGAAGACAGCGCCCTGCTGCCTGCCGACGAAGCCGGTCAGCTGGGTTACACCGTCGAAAGCACCCGCAGCTCCACCGGCCTGGCCCTGACGCCGCGCCAGACGCCGCAGTCGGTCACCACCATTACCCGCCAGCAAATGGATGACCGCGACATCCACACCATCGAGCAAGCGCTGGAAACCACCCCAGGCGTGACCGCGAGCAAGTCCGAAGTGGGCGGGCGTACTGACTACCGTGCTCGTGGTTACTCGATCAGCAACTGGAAGGTCGATGGCCTGCAGTTCCAGGGCGGGTCCGATTTCAGTGGCGGCGGCAACGCACTGAACATGGACCTGTACGAGCGCATCGACATCGTGCGCGGCGCCAACGGCCTGCTGGGCGGTACCGGCGACCCGTCGGCCACCGTCAACCTGATCCGCAAGGCGCCGACCAGGACGTTCGGCGGTAGCGCCTATGCCACCTACGGCAGCTGGGACAAGCGCCGCCTGGGCGCCGACCTCAACCTGCCGCTGTCCGAAGACGGCCGCCTGCGTTCGCGCTTCGTGATGACCCAGCAGGACGCCAACTCATTCCGCGACAACCAGTCCGAGCGCTCCCGCGCCGCGCTGGCCAACTTCGAGTTCGACCTGGACGACGCCACCACCCTTGGTGCCGGCTACCAGTACGAGTACAACAAGATTGTTGGCGGTGGCTGGGGTGCGAACATCCCGATCTGGTACCGCGATGGCAGCAAGACCGACCTGCCACGCAGCACCAACGTGGTACCCAGCTGGAGCTTTGGCGAGTACACCACCCGCACCGCGTTCGGCTCGCTGGAGCACCGCTTCGACAACGACTGGACGCTGGACCTGAAAGCCGCCCAGAGCACCGCCGAAACCCTCAACCACCGCGGCCTGGCCAAGGTCAACTCGGCGGGCCGTGGCAGCTACGGCGGCTACTGGGACCAGGATGGCAGCGGCGCCGTGCTCAACGGCCTGCACAGCTCCACCGACACCACCCAGCAGTCGGTGCAGATCGACCTGTCCGGCCCGTTCCAACTGTTTGGCCGTATCCACCAGGCGATGGTTGGCTACAACGACAGCCGCACCGTGGCCTGGTCGCCGGAATACACCTGCACCATGGTTGGCGACGGCATGGCCAGTGCGCCTGCGCTGGGTTGCCAGTTCCGCGCCAACAACGGCTTCCCGCTGACCGACTGGCGCAATGGTGTGGATGACGACTACAACATCATCGCCTCGCGCACCGGCCGCCACAGCAAGACCACCACCCGCCTGCAGGGCATGTACGCGGCAACCCGCCTGAGCATCACCGACCCACTGTCGGTCATCCTCGGTGTGCGCACAAGCAACTACTCGGCCACCACCCGCAGCGTGGCTGGCGCACGTACCAGCCAGGAAGAGAACGGCATCGTCACCCCGTACCTGGGCGCGGTGTACGACCTCAACGACAACTACTCGCTGTATGCCAGCTACACCGACATCTTCACCCCGCAAACCGCTGAAACCAGCAGCGGCAGCAAGGTCGAGCCGATTCGCGGGCAAAGCTACGAGACGGGTATCAAGGGAGAGTGGTTCGATGGCCGCCTGAACGCCTCGGCGGCGTACTTCCGCACCAAGCAGGAAAACAAGGCAGTGCTCGACGGCGACCTCACCACCCCCACCGGTGGCGACGCCTACAAGGCCGGTTCCGGCCAGGAAACCGACGGTATCGACCTGGAAATCGCCGGCGCCCTGACCCCCAGCTGGAACGTGTACGCCGGCTACACCTACCTGCACTTTCGCCGCGTCGACAGCGACGGCCGCAGCGACCCGTCGCACCTGTTCAAGGCCTCGACCACCTACCGCCTTTCCGGCCCGCTCGACCGCCTGACCCTGGGCGCCGGGGTGACTGCGCAGAGCAACATCCGCGCAATCTCCAGCCCGGCGGGCCAGCCGAGCAATGGTGTGAGCAACGGTGCCACTGACGTGAACTGGTCCGGTTATGCCATCTGGAATGCCATGGCCAAGTACCAGCTGACCGACGACACCAGCGTCAGCCTCAACGCCAACAACCTGTTCGACAAGCACTACTACACCCGCTACGGGTTCTATGCCGGGGCGATTTATGGCGACCCACGCAACCTGTCGCTGACGGTCAGCACAGCGTTCTGATCAACCGCACCGGGGGCTGCTGCGCAGCCCATCGCCGGCAACCCGGGCTCCCACAGATACAGCGCACACCTTGAGCCCGGCGTGCCGCGTTGGTCGCAACCACCGTGCTCAATTTCTAACAGGTGGCGCGATCCCTGTGGGAGCGGGCGCGCCCGCGAACACGGGCGAAGCCCGTGCCATCCACCGCAGCACCTCATTCGCTGGGTCGGCGCCAGGCTCAAACCATGCGCTGTACCTGTGGTAGATGGCCCAGCCCTTGGGCTGCGCTGTCGCGTAGATAACTGAATTTGCAAGCAATCCGCGTACCCTGTGGGAGCGGCTTTAGCCGCGAAGAATCCAACGCGGTGCATGGCACCGGCTGCGCCGGTGTTCGCGGCTAAAGCCGCTCCCACAGGGCCCCCGCTAATTCAATGAGTTATGTGCAGTTCTATGAGAGCCTGGCTTGCCGGCTATGGGCCGCAAAGCTGCCCTATTTCACCTAGGGCCAGTCTCTTGCTGGCAATCAACCGGCTTCTCCAGCCGGTCCTCGAAACTGTCCCAGTCCTCGCCAAACAGTTCCACCGGGTGCATGGTCCGACTCGACCCATTGCCACAGGCCAATGCCTTGGCCGGGCAGTACAGGTCGCAGCCCCAGCAGATGCGCTCCGGGTGGCTGGGGGTTTTGGGGAATTTCTTGGCCATGGTTTCCTTCCCTCAAGGGCTGACTGATCTCAGGCTAAGCTGCGTGCCGGCGTCAGGCTTGACTGAGATCAATCTTGGAGGAAGGGATCATGCAGAGCGTGCTGAAAACAAAAAAGGCCCACCTTTCGGTGAGCCTTTTTTGATACTGCGTATGGTGCCGGCACCAGGAATCGAACCCGGGACCTACTGATTACAAGTCAGTTGCTCTACCATCTGAGCTATACCGGCAATGGGGCGTCATTATAACGATCGGTTGGCGCCTGTAAACCACTTCGTTGCGAATGTTCGAAAATGACCTAAGTCACCGACCTGAAAGAAGAATTTTCCTACCAGCCGCGATGGATGGTGGTGACGCTCGGCTCGGTTTTGCCCGGGTTGAAGAACAGCTTGTCGTTGTCGCAGCCGCGCTTGCGGCAGGGGCTTTCGGTGCGCAGGGGCAGGCCGTTGTCGCCGCCCAGCTGCATGCCGGGGTGGTTCCAGCCCAGGCTGCTGGTGGGGTGGGGAGCGGTGCCGCTGGCGCAGGCGGTCAGGGCCAGGGTGAGGGTCAGCAGGGCGAGGGGCTTGGCTTGGGTCACGATGGTCGGGTCCGTTAGTCCATTGTCGGCTCTGGCGCAACGCCAGAAGGTCGCGGGGCTGGCGGGCAGCGCGCGACGTCACTTTTTAATCATTTGGGGGGCGGATGATACACCGTTGGGCGGGATCAGCGGTGAGGCTTTAGCTTTTTGTTGCCTGTTCTGGCCTCTTCGCGGGTGAACCCGCTCCCACAGAGATATCACTGTTCTCAAGCCTTGTGAGATTCCTGTGGGAGCGGGTTTACCCGCGAAAGGGCCATCAGCCGTACGAAAATTCTGAACTAGGGGGCTAACAGCTTCAGGGTTTGGTGGCTTCGGAACTATCCTACGCGCGCCGCCGAAGTATCGCTGTTGTCGGGGAAATGGCTCACGGATACCGTTCTCGGGTCGCTCTGGCGACCGGGTGTGAGAACCCGATTTTGAACGTATCGGCTGCGTAATGGCGACCGTGCGCGGGCAGACCTTGGTCTGGCCGAGCTTCCTATGTTCACTCGGTTTCTCACCTCGTGCACGGTTGCCGCCTTTGTTCCGTGAGAAAGAATGAACACGGCAACTCCTTTGAACTAGGAGTTTGAAAATTGAAAACGATTGATACTGATCCCCGCAGCCCAAAGCCAATCACCACCGCAGGCGTGGAAACCTTCCTCGCAGCCGGTAACCCATCCCTCAATCTGCTACGCGTCGAGCCTGGCGTCCCCGTCGATGCTGCCTATGAGCATGTCTCGATCCTGATGGGCTACATCAAGCATCTGGTGCGCGAGGGGGATATGGAGGATGACCATAAATTCCTGGGCGCTGCCGATTATCTGTGCGACATGGCCAAGGCGCTGATGAACGATATCGAGATTGCCAAGAACAAGGCGCATTGAGCCCTGATGCGGTCAGTGTGGGAGCGCGTAAATCAGGCCATTCTGGGTAAGGCTTTAGACGCAGTCGCCAACCACAAGAAATGTTTATGCACAAGTGGCATCGGCGACTTGCGCGAAAGGCATGCCGGATCGATACACCGCCGGTCTTTGCGCAAACGCCTGTTTTTACTGGCCTTGACGCGCAGGCCGGAATAAGCCAAACGCTTGAAATAGCGCTTGGATCCAACAGGTAATCACAAGCTTGTTCACAGAGTTATCCACAGGTTGTGCTGCGGCTAACGGTCGCGTTCGGCAAGGATTAGCAGGTTGCGCGGGGTGAGTGGGTAGTCGCAGAACAGGCCAAGGCGCACGTTGTAGCCTTGTTCTTCGAGGAACAGGGCCCGATCGAGAACCAGCCACAGCTCCAGCGGCCGGCGGAACAGGTTGCGCACGCGCTCCAGGTTGCGGACCTCGGCCAGGCGTTGCCAGCCGGCGGCTTCCAGGGCTGCCCAGTCCGGGTTGCCAGTCAGCTGCAATTGCTTGAGTTCGGCCAGGTCGCGGCAGTACTGCTCGAAGGGCTTCTCCAGCCAGGCCACGGGTAGCGACGGTGTCGGCAGGTACTCGTCGGTCTGGCGCTGCTGGCGTTGCAGCAGGTCGAAGCCCAGGCGCCGGGCCATCGAGGTGTCGCGCTGGCGCCGCACGCGGGCGCCGGCGGTAACGGTTTCGCTCAAGGGCAGGCCCAGGTCGTCCAGCGACAGCCGCAGGCTGGAGGCTTGGGCGGCTGTGGATAACGCCTGGTAATGCTGCGCCGCGATGCGGTTGTAGCAGCAGGGGGCCACGGCCAGTTGTCGGCAACCTTGCTGGCTGGCCAGTTGCATCAGTCGCACATGTAGGTCGCCACAGGCGTGCAGGGCGACCACACTTTTGTCGCCAGCCAGGTGGCGGGCGCTGTCGTTGGCCATCACATCCTGGTGCACATGCTGCGCCGGCAAGTGGTGGTGCGTGCTCAGGGCCTGGCCGGCGGCGACCAGTTCGGCGTCGTATTCCAGGCAGGTCAGGTGTTGGCCGGGTTGCAGCAGGCGGCGGCCCAAGTGCCCTTTGCCGGAGCACCAGTCCAGCCAGTGACGGGGCTGTTCGCGGAAGGCCAGGTGGCTGGCGAAGGCTTCGATCTGCTGCCATTTGCGGCCGGGGACGGCTACGTCGAGGCGGTGCGCGGCGGGGGGCAGGTCGGTTTTCGGGAGGTTGCCGAGTGCCGAAAGCTGTCGGGCTTGCAGGGCCAGTTGCGGGAACGGGGCGGGCAACGGGGCAGCGGTGGTGTCGGTTTCGGCGTCTGCCAGGGAGCATTGGCGCAGGTGGGCGGCAAGCTCGGGGTGGGCGGTTTCCCAAGCCAGCTGCAGGCTGGTGAAGGGGCGGGGTTTCCACAGTTGCTGGTGCTCGATCAGGAACTGGTCGAGGGCCTGGAAGCGGGTGCTTAGGTGGGGGCTGTGGAGGTGGTTGGGCATGGGATGTGTGTTGGTTTTCAGGGCCTCTTCGCGGGTGAACCCGCTCCCACAGGTATAGTGCACAGCTTGAGGGCTGTGGGGTCCCTGTGGGAGCGGGCGTGCCCGCGAAGCAGTCAGTGAGGTCTCAGCGGCCCTGGCACGCATCCACGCGCAACCAGCGCTCCAGCAGCTTGAAGCCCTGCACCAGCACGAACGAGATCACCAGGTAGAACACCCCGGCGGCAAAGAAGATCTCTACCGGCAGGTAGGTGCGGGCGATGATAGTACGGGCCATGCCAGTCAGTTCCAGCAGGGTCACGGTACTGGCCAGGGCGCTGGCCTTGAGCATCAGGATCACTTCGTTGCTGTACGCCGGCAGGCCGATGCGCGCGGCGCGTGGCAGCATGATGTAGAACAGCGTCTTGCCCCGCGACATGCCCAGCGCCCGCGCCGCCTCGATCTCACCCTTGGGGATCGACTGCAGCGCGCCGCGCAGGATCTCGGCGATGTAGGCAGCAGTGTGCAGGGTCATGGTAAGCACGGTGCACCAGAACGGGTCTCGCAGGTACGGCCACAGCGAACTCGAACGCACCATGTCGAACTGCGCCAGGCCGTAGTAGACCAGGAACAGCTGCACCAGCAGCGGCGTGCCACGGAAGAAGAAGATGTAGCTGAACGGCACCGCGCGCACATACCAGTGGCGCGAGGAGCGGGCGATGCCCAGCGGGATGGCCAGGATCAACCCGGCAACCACCGCGATGGCCACCAGCTCCAGGGTCAGGGTCGCACCCTGGGCCAGGCGTGGCAGCCATTTGATGATGACTTCCCAATTCATTATTCAGCCCTCGCAAAGCCGCGAGCGGCGCGTTTTTCCATGAAGTGCATACCGGTCATGGCAATGATGGTCAGGCTCAGGTAGATGCAGGCCGCGACCATGTAGAAGGTGAACGGCTCTTTGGTCACGGTCACGCCGATTTGTGCGTGGCGCATGATTTCTTCCAGGCCGATCACCGATACCAGTGCGGTGTCCTTCATCAGGATCATGAACAGGTTGCCAAGGCCGGGCAGGGCGATGCGCCACATCTGCGGCAGGATGATCCGCGACAGGATGCGGCCTTTGGACAGGCCAAGCGCCAGGCCGGCTTCACGGTGGCCCTTGGGGATCGCCAGGATGGCGCCACGGAACACTTCGGTGGCGTAGGCGCCGAAGCACAGGCCCAGGGCGATCACGCCCGCAGCGAAGGCGCTGAGCTCCAGGCCCGGCATGTTCAGGGCTTCACCGAGGGCGTTCATCAAGCCGACGGTGCCGAAATAGATAAGCAGTACCCACAGCAGTTCGGGCACGCCACGAACCAGGGTCGAATAGAAGCCACCAAGCCATTGCAGCGGCTTGATCGCGGAAGTCTTGGCCAGGGCGCCGAGCAGGCCCAGGACCAGGCCCAGCAGCAAGGCGCAAAGCGCCAGTTTTACGGTCATCAGGGTGCCGGCCATCATGGCCGGACCGAATCCGTGCAGGTCGATATTCATGGGCAGGTCATTCTAGGGACTGGCGCGCCGCAAGGGCGCGCCGGTCGGGGCGGATCATTCGATGCTGAACGGGAAGTACTTGTCGTTGATCTTCTTGTACGTGCCGTCGGCCTTGATTTCTGCCAGGGCCTTGTTCAGGTCGTCGCGCAGCTTGGTGTCACCCTTGCGCACGGCAATGCCGATCTTGTCGCTGTCCATCACCGGCTCGCCCTTGAACTCGAAGTTCGAGCCGTCTTTGCTCTTCAGCCACTCGTACTGCACGTACTTGTCGGCCAGGATGCCGTCGATGCGGCCGGAAACCAAGTCGAGGTAGGCGTTTTCCTGGGTGTCGTAGAGTTTGATCTCGACATCCGGGTAGTTGTCTTCAAGGTAGGTGCCAGCCAAGGTTGCGCGCTGGGTGCCAATGACCTTGCCCTTCAGCGAAGGTTTGTCAGTCTTGAAGTCGACGTTTTTCGGCGCGATGAACTGCAGCTTGTTGGAGTAGTACGGCTCGGTGAAGTCCACGGCCTGCTTGCGCTCGTCGGTGATCGACAGCGACGACACCAGGAAGTCGAACTTCTTGGCGTTCAGGGCCGGGATGATGCCGTCCCAGTCGGAGGTGACGACCGAGCACTCGACTTTCATCTTGGCGCACAGGGCGTCGCCGATGTCTTTGTCGAAGCCGACCACGTTACCGCTGGCATCCTTGTTGTTGAACGGTGGGTAGGCGGCTTCGATACCCATGCGCAGTTTTTCTGCGGCCAGGGCGTTGGCCGACATCACCAGCGTGGCAGCAGCTGCCAGGAGGAACTTCTTGTAAGTGTGCATGTATTGCTCCGTTAGCGGTGGCTGGACATGAATTGCTTGCAACGCGCCGAGGTCGGGTTCTCGAAGACCTGCTGCGGCGATCCCTGCTCTTCGACCAGGCCCTGGTGCAGGAAGACGACTTCACTGGACACATGGCGGGCAAAGCTCATCTCGTGCGTCACCAGCAGCATGGTACGGCCTTCTTCGGCCAATGCGCGGATAACGTTTAGCACTTCCTGGACCATTTCCGGGTCGAGCGCCGAAGTTGGCTCGTCGAACAGGATGACCTTGGGCTTCATGGCCAGGGTACGGGCAATGGCGGCGCGCTGTTGCTGGCCACCGGAAAGCTGGGCGGGGTAGCTGTGGCGCTTGTCGTAGATGCCCACCTTGTTCAGCAGGGCTTCGGCGGCTTCGATGGCCTCGGCCTTGCTCTGGCCGAGCACGCGGCGTGGCGCCTCGATGATGTTGTCGAGGATCGACATGTGCGGCCACAGGTTGAAGTTCTGGAAGACGAAACCGATCTCGCTGCGCAGGCGGTTGATCTGGCGGTTGTCGGCGGCGACCAGGTCGCCGTTCTTGGCGGCCTTGAGCTTGAGGGCTTCACCGGCAACCAGGATTTCACCCTGGTGCGGGTTTTCGAGCAGGTTGATGCAGCGCAGCAGGGTGGACTTGCCGGAGCCGGACGACCCCAGGATGGAGATCACGTCACCGTCGCGTGCGGTCAGCGAAATGCCCTTGAGAATTTCCTGCTCGCCGTAGCGTTTGTGCAGATTGCGGATTTCCAGCGCGGGCGTGGCCTGAGCCATGTGCGGTCCTCATGTGTACGGGTGCGTTCCCAGCTGTTGGCGGCCTTCCTGGCGTGCGCCACGCTAGCATAGCGGCATTATCACGGCCAACAGGGTCGCTGGGGACTCGGGGCGCTGGTGGGGCAGTTTGTCGCATCGTTGCAGCGCAACGTCGCGCGGATGTCCGCGAAGGTGTCGCCCAGCACCAGAGCCTTGATGAAAAAAGGCGCGATGGTGCCAGCTTTGGCCCGCTCATGGAAGCGGTTTTAGACCTTTCGCGGGCACGCCCGCTCCCACAGGTTCTTTAAAAGGGCTCAAATGGTTGCACCTGACCTGTGGGAGCGGGCATGCCCGCGAACGGGGGCGGCCAGGTCTTTAGGTTGTACCTCTAGGTTGCACTTTTTTGCATTGCAGCGGTGCACAGGTGTTACCGGGGAGCACCTTTGGTGCGTTTGTAAGTGGGTATTTCAGTAATCCGATGATTTGATGGTCTTTCGGTCAGCCGTTGGCCGAAAGCCCTCCAAACCGCATGCTAAAAGGGCTACCGACTTTTCTGACGAATGCATTCAGCACATGGCGCGCTTATTGCCAGTAGGAAACCGCCGATTGCAGCGACGCCCAGGTCAACCCCAGGCGCGCTCCGTAACCGCAGTCGGAGTGGTCCACTCCTTACAAAGGTAGTTTCAATGAGCGGTAACAATTCCAATGACCTCGCTCAGGGGCTCAAACAACGGCATGTGACCATGCTGTCCATCGCTGGCGTCATCGGTGCCGGCCTTTTCGTTGGCTCCGGCCACGCCATCGCTGCTGCCGGCCCCGCCGTGCTGCTGGCTTACGCTGCCGCCGGTACGCTGGTCGTGCTGGTGATGCGCATGTTGGGTGAAATGGCTGTGGCCTCGCCTGACACCGGTTCTTTCTCTACATATGCCGACCGCGCCATCGGGCGCTGGGCCGGTTTCACCATTGGCTGGCTGTACTGGTGGTTCTGGGTACTGGTAATTCCGCTGGAGGCCAACGCCGCCGCGGCCATCCTGCATGCCTGGTTCCCTGCGGTCGACCTGTGGGCGTTCTCCCTGGTCATCACCTTGGCGCTGACCCTGACCAACCTGTGCAGCGTGAAGAACTACGGCGAGTTCGAGTTCTGGTTCGCTCTGCTGAAGGTGCTGGCGATCATCGGCTTCATCGCTGTGGGTTGTGCTGCCTTGTTCGGCTTTGTGCCGAGCAGCCAGGTAAGCGGTGCCAGCCACCTGTTCGACACCCAGGGCTTCATGCCTAACGGCCTGGGCGCGGTGCTGGCAGCCATGCTGACCACCATGTTCTCGTTCATGGGTACCGAAATCGTTACCATCGCCGCTGCCGAGTCGAAGGACCCGGGCAAGCAGATCAGCCGCGCCACCAACTCGGTGATCTGGCGTATCTGCCTGTTCTACCTGGTGTCGATCTTCCTGGTCGTAGCCCTGGTACCGTGGAACGACCCGGCCCTGGCCGAGACCGGTTCCTACCAGACCGTGCTGAGCCGCATCGGCGTGCCGAATGCCAAGCTGATTGTCGACATCGTCGTGCTAATCGCCGTGACCAGCTGCCTGAACTCGGCGCTGTACACCTCGTCGCGCATGCTGTTCTCGCTGAGCAAGCGTGGTGACGCCCCGGCCATTGCCCAGCGCACCACCAAGTCGGCTACCCCGCATGTGGCGGTTCTGCTGTCCACTGCAGCGGCGTTCCTCTGTGTGTTCGCCAACTTCGTGGCCCCGGCCCAGGTGTTCGAGTTCCTGCTGGCCAGCTCTGGTGCCATTGCGCTGCTGGTGTACCTGGTGATTGCCGTATCGCAGCTGCGCATGCGCGCCCAGCGTGAGGCTCGCGGCGAGAAGATCACCTTCAAGATGTGGCTGTTCCCGGGCCTTACCTGGGCAACCATTGCCTTCATCATTGCCATTCTGGTGGTAATGGCGCTGCGTGAGGACCACCGCGCCGAAATCATCGCGACCGCGCTGCTGAGCATTGGTGTGGTGGCGGCTGGCTTGCTGGTGCACCGCAAGCGTGAAGCTGCCGGGCGGGTGGCGCTGGATAACTGATCCGCGCTGGCTGAAATGAAAAGGCCGCGTCCTGTGAAGGGCGCGGCCTTTTTGTTGCCTGTTCCGGCTCTTTCGCGGGCTTGCCCGCTCCCACAGGGACGGCATTGCCTTTAAGCCTGGGGTGTACCTGTGGGAGCCGGCTTGCCGGCGATAGGGCCCGGGCAGGCTACGCAGCCCTGTCAGCCAAATTGCTTCTGCTGCTGTTGCTGCTTGGCAACCAGCTCCGAAGCCGCCACGTAGGCGGCCTGGAACTCATCGCTCTCCAGCCAGGCCATGGTGGCTTCTTCGTCGGCCCCATCCAGCCATTTGCGGTAGGCGTTGAACACCAGCACGATGTAATCGGTGGCGTGCTCTTCCTTGTGCCCCTTGAGCACCAGGGCCAGCAGCGGGTCTACCAGGAACACCGAAATCATCGGTACCAAGCCGCCTTCCTGGGCTTCCTTCATCTTCTTGAACAGCGGGTCGTAGCTGCCCGACTCCATGGCCTTGTTGTACACCTGCTCGATGCTGGCGCTGTCGCCAGCACTGGCCTTGACCGCCTGGCCGCTGCGTACCATGCGGTTCTGCTTGGCCTTGCTGGCGGCGCGCTTGGCGCGTTTCTGTTGCTTGGTTGGGGTGGCCATGGGGTGAATCCTTGGTGGGGCGGAAATTGCGCGTATTGAAGCGCAGCAGGCACGCCGATTCAACTGGCCTGCGGCTCTGCCTCATCTTCCTCGACGCCGTGGGACGCTCGCCCGACCAGTAGCGCATCCGGCGCATGCGCCACGCTGCGGTCCTTCCCCGGGTAGTCCAGCGAATGCAGGAAGTGCCGGATGCAATTGATCCGCGCACGCTTCTTGTCATCGGACTTGATCACTGTCCAAGGTGCATCGGCCGTGTCGGTATGGAAGAACATCGCCTCCTTGGCTGCGGTGTAGTCCTCCCACTTGTCCAGCGACTTGATGTCGATGGGGGACAGCTTCCAGTGTTTGAGCGGGTCGTCCCGGCGCGAGATGAAGCGGCGCAGCTGCTCTTCTCGGTTCACCGAGAACCAGTACTTGAACAACAGGATGCCGCTGTTGCACAGCATGCGCTCCAACTCCGGCGCCTGGCGCATGAACTCCAGGTACTGCAGTGGCGAGCAGAAATCCATCACCTTCTCGACACCGGCGCGGTTGTACCAGGAGCGGTCGAAGAACACCATTTCACCTGCCGTGGGCAGATGCTGGATGTAGCGCTGGAAGTACCACTGGCCTTTTTCCTGCTCGGAAGGCTTCTCCAGGGCCACGATGCGCGCGCCGCGTGGGTTGAGGTGCTCCATGAACCGCTTGATGGTGCCGCCCTTGCCTGCGGCATCGCGCCCTTCGAACAGGATCACCACGCGCTGGCCGGTTTCCTTCACCCAGCTCTGTACCTTCAGCAACTCGATCTGCAGCGCATGCTTGGCCTTCTCGTAGTCCTGGCGACGCATGCGGGTGCGGTACGGGTAGCTGGTGGGCAAGCGGGCCGAGGTGCTGTCTTCGTTGCTGCCCTTGGGGGCGGTGGCGACTTCCAGTGCAGCAGGTTGCTGGCTGATGCTGGTGATCGTCGACTCCGGCTTGCGCTGGCGTGGGCGGCGCGTGCGGGCTGGGGTGATGGCGGGCTCGCTGGGGGCGGGGAGCAGGAGGGGGGATTCTTCGCTCATGGAGGTCCTTGCGAGGTCAGGTCCAATGTCCACCTGGCATCTTAAGGATGAGCGATTGATGGCTTTTTGATGCTGGTCAACTCAGGTTGCCTGAATGGGCCATTTCTGCCTGCGGTTCATTGGTCTGGAGACGGAGGAAGAGGGGTGAAAGCAAGGGGTATGAAGGCTAGCGGAAAATGGTGTGCTTCAAAGGGCCCTTTATGGGCCCTTGCAGGGTTGATGCAGTCCAGCGGCCATTGAGAACAGGCCTTACGCAGATTTGGCAGCAGCCTCGAGCATGACTGCTTTCTGGCGTTTTGTGGCTTCAACGAGCACGGTGTTATATACGCGTTTCTTCTCGTCGGACTTGGCATTGCGAATGAACTCCGCGAAGGGGCTTTTTACCTTCTCGGGTGTGGACTTGAAGAGGCTCATGCTTCACTCCTGGGGGTTCTCAAGCGTCGCCTTCAGTTGTTCGCGGGTGAAGCGCTCGGGAATGTGGTAGTCGATTTTGTCAACGCCTGCCTTGTAAAGGCGGTTCGAGTTATCAATGTGCTTCAACAGTAGGTCAACGTGGACCTCTTTGCCATACTCTAGCTTAAGGGTATTCACCACGTCACGAGCGGCGAAATACTGTTCGACGAAATGGTCGACCAGAATCCGTCGTCCTTCAGCTTGCTCCCGGGCCTTCACGAACTCCCATGCTAACTGCGGATTCTGGTAGACGTAGAGAATCTGAACGTAGCGCCCCTTCTGTAGCGAGCGATCAATGTTGCGCCGTGCTACATCCAGGTTGGCCAGCGTCCCGTCAAGCAGGAACGACTGGTGCTGTTTCAGGGCGAAATCCAGAATTTTTTCTACCACGATGGAGACCGCGCCCTGGAAGAGGTAGGCGTTTCCGCCTTGGTAGTCGGCAAACTCACTGCGCAGCTCATCAGGATCAATCCGAAGGATTGGCTGATCGGAGAACAGTTTCAGAAGCTCAATGGAAGCCTCTGTCTGCCTGCGCCGGGTGAACCAGACATGAAAACCGACACTGGCTCCTGCTCGGCCGGGTACCGATCGGTACAGGTGAGTTTTCTGGCGATCGCTTTCTTATTGGCTTTTGCAAATGCTATGGCGCTGTTCCACAGCTGCTGCTCTTCTACCGTAAAAACCATTTTCCTCTCCTTTCAAGCGGGCCGCTTGGGGGAAGAGTCTCGGCGTGAGTGGTAACCGAGTCCAGCGCCTTGTCATGACGGTATGTTGCGGTGGGGGTATGCTTGGGCGGATAGGCGGAGCGGGCAGAAAACCACAGACAACAAAAAACCCGCACTAGGCGGGTTTCTTGTTGTCGCTTCGGGTAACTTTGCAACCACCAGAAGCTTGAAGGTGGTGCCCAGAGACGGAGTCGAACCGCCGACACGAGGATTTTCAATCCTCTGCTCTACCGACTGAGCTATCTGGGCGACGAGGTGAATTAAATAGACTTTCAGACCGCTCGTCAACGACTTTTTGAAAAAATTTTAAATTAATTCCGTCGCTTACGTTCCGTGGGGTCATTCCGAGGGTGGAACGTAGCCTTCCGCCTGGGCGTATTCTTCGCCGGCGAAAAACTTGTCCATCTCGCCCTGGAGGAATTTGCGGTCCTCGGCGTTCATCATGTTCAGGCGCTTTTCGTTGATCAGCATGGTCTGGTGCTTCTGCCAATCAGCCCAGGCTTTCTGCGAGATGTGTTCGAAGATGTCCTGGCCCTTGGCGCCTGGGTAGGGCGGGCGCTCCAGGCCTGGCAGTTCTTCTTTGTACTTGCGGCACATCACGGTGCGGGTCATCGGGCGTCTCCTGCAATCAGTTCGTCGGCCGCGCGTTTGAGCAGCTTTTTCACCGGGGCGGCGAGGCCCAGGCGCGGCGGGGTGGCGAGGTTATACCAGAGCCAGTCGGCCTCGGCCACGTGCTGGCCGACCGGGTCGACGCGCACCAGCCAGGGCTCGATCGCCAGCTGGAAGTGGCTGAAGGTATGGGTCAGGCCGTCCATGGCGCGGCTGTCAGCCAGGCGCAGGCCGTGCTGGTAGGCCAGGTCATCGAGCTGGGCAATGTCGTCCAGTTCCGGCAGGCTCCACAAACCACCCCACAGGCCGCTGGACGGACGGCGGTAAAGCAGGATGGCGCCTTCGTGGTTGGCCAGCAGCGGCATCAGCGTGCGGCGCTGCGGCAGTGCCTTGCGCGGCTTGGGCTCGGGGTAGCGGGTTTCTTCACCGTGCAGGTGCGCTTCGCAGCCGCGCTGCAGCGGGCAGATCAGGCAGCTGGGCTTGCTGCGGGTGCACAGCGTGGCACCCATGTCCATCATCGCCTGGGTGTAGTGGTTGGCGCGCTGCTGTGGGGTAAAGCGTTCGGCCGTGGCCCACAGCTGGTTGGCCACCTTGGGCTCGCCGGGGTAGCCGGCCTGGGCGGTGTAGCGGGCCAGCACGCGCTTGACGTTGCCGTCGAGGATCGGTGCGCGGATGCCCATGCTGATACTGGCGATGGCGCCGGCGGTGGAGCGGCCGATGCCGGGCAGTTCGGTGAGCTGCTCGACACTGCGCGGGAATTCGCCGCCATGCTGTTCGACCACGATCTTCGCGGCCTTTTGCAGGTTGCGTGCCCGGGTGTAGTAACCCAGGCCTGTCCACAGGTGCAGCACTTCGTCCTCCGGCGCCTCGGCAAGGGCCTGCACGGTCGGCAGGGCCTGCATGAAGCGGTCGAAGTAGTTGAGTACGGTGCTGACCTGGGTCTGCTGCAACATGATTTCCGACACCCACACCCGGTACGGGTTGATGCCCTGTTGCCAGGGCAGGTCGTGCCGGCCGTGTTCGTCATACCAATCCAGCACAGCGCTGGAGAACTGCTCGGGGCTCATCGCTTGAACAGCCCCTTGAGCGCGTCTTTCAATTCCGGGCTCACTTTGTCTCCGAGTTTTTCATCGATCTTGTCTTGCAGGCGGTTGCCGGCCAGTTTGGCAGCTACCTTGCCCAGGCCGTCCTGGTCCAGGCGGCAGGCTTTGGCGCCAAGCTCCAGCGGGCCGCGGCAACGCAGCGGTATTTCGACACCCACATAGCGTTCGTTGACCTGGCAGGCCGGGTCCGGCATGGCGCGCTGGTCGCCTTCGACGACCACGCCAACGTTGTAGTCCATGCCCAGTACACGCAGGTCGAGGTCACCATGGCCATTGACGGTCAGGCCCGGAATGCGCGCCTTGAGGTCCGGGTTGTTGGCGACGCCATTGCGTACTACCAGGCTGCCACGCAGTTCCTGGAACGGGGTGTCCTTGCCACGCGGCTCACCGCTGAGCGACTTGCGGTTCAGCGTGGCGATGGCCTTGCACAGTTGCTGTTCCAGGTTGGCATTGACCAGCACGCCATCGTTGATGACGAAGTTGGCGTTGCCGTTGAGGGTGTCGACCAGGGCCTTCTGGCTGTTGCCGGTGGCGGTCAGGTCGCTGGTCAGGGTCAGCAGGCCTTTGACCGGTGGCGTCTGTTCCTTGCCCTTGGTCTTGATGAAGTGTTCCACCGGCACCCGCTGGATGCTGGTGTTGACACCGAGTTGCGGCACGGCAGGGCGCACATCGACCGTGCCCTTGGCCTCGAAGGTGCCGTTGTACAGTTCACCGCGCAGCGTTTGCAAGGTCAGCAGGCCGCCCTGGCCGATAGCCTTGAGCTGGGCGTCTTCGATCGGCAGTTTGTCCAGGGTCAGCGAGCCGAAGGCCAGGTCGGCCTGTAGGTCGAGGGCGCGCAGGCGGTCGACCGGCAGCAGCTTGTCGTCGCTCCAGGCGACCTGGGTCGGGGCGTTGGGGAGCGGCGTGGTGCCAGGGCCGGCGACCGCGGTGGCTTCCTGTTGCTTGACCTCGGCCTGACGCGCGGCGGTGGCGCCCTTGGCCTCTTCACTCTTGGCCGGCAGGTAGCGGTCGGCGTTGAAGGTGTCACCCTTGAGCTGCAGGCGCAGGGCCTGTTTGGCGAAGTCTTCGACCGCCACGCGGCCAGTGAAGGTGCTGTCGTCCAGCTTCACCGCCAGGTCTTCCAGGGCCAGGCTGTTCGGCGTGCCCTGCAGGCGGGTGACCAGTTCCAGCTTGGCGAAGGCCGCCGGGTCGTTGGTGGCCGGCAGCGGGCGGCCGATGCTGTCGAGGAAGGTGCGCAGGTCGAACTGGGCGATGGACAGGCCGCCGCTCAGCTGCGGTGCCTTGTCCAGGTCTCGCAGGTTCAGCTCGCCCAGGGCGCGCAGCTGGTTGGCCGAGACTTTCAGGCCGTTCCACGAGGCGACATTGGCGGCCAGGTCGACCAGCAACTGGCCTTGGGCGGCGAAGGTCACGGTCTTGCCGCCGGTGGGCTCACCCGAGGTTTCGCCCGACAGGCGCATGTCTTCGAAGTTGTAGCGCTTGAGCTTGCGGTCGAAGCGCAGCTCGCCGGCCAGTTCGGTGCGGGCCTTGATGTTCGGCTGGCTGGCGCTGAGGAAAGCGCTGGCCTTGAGCGGAATGTTCGCCCCTTCGTGGACCGGGCCGGTGCTCAGCTGGATGCTTTCGGCGCTGTAGCTCTGGCCGGTCTTGGCATCGGTGTACTGTACGCGAGCGTTGTTCACGGTCAGGCTGTCGATGTCAAGCTTGACGGCGCGTTCGTTGCTGGCGACCGGTGCCGACGCCTGTTCGGCCGGTGCCTGGGCTGGAGCACTGGCCTGCCCATCGGCACTGGCGCCGTTCTGCGCGGGCAGCGGTTTACCGATGTCTTCCCAGTTGCCATGGCCCTGTTCGTCACGGGCCAGGGTCAGGTTCAGGCCCTCGACGCGCACGTCGCTCATCTGCACTTCGCGGCGCAGCAGTGGCAGCACACGTACAGAAAGCCCCAGCATCTGCAGGTCGGCGAACGGCTCCTTGGGTTTGTTCAAGGTGGCGATGCTCGCATCGTGCAACTCCAGGCCCAGCCACGGGAACAGGCTCCAGCCAATGTCACCGTTGAGGGTCAGCTCGACGTGAGCCTTGTCACGTGCCAGCTGGCGAATCTCGTCTTTGTAGTCGTTGGGATCGAAGAGGTGGGTCAGGGCGAAGCCCAGCGCCACGATGATCAGCAGCAACCCGAGAAGCCCAAGTCCCAGGATTTTGCCGAACGCTTTCATGGGCGAGTCCTTGTAGTCCGTTTTTGAAATTCAAGCGCCAGAGTATAGCGCCGCAGTGGTTACCCCTGCGTATTCGACTAGAGATACGGGGCATTTCCTACGCGTACAGCAGATGGTACGGCTTTCGACAGCCATGATTTTGTCAGTTCCGAATGTGTGGCCTGTACTGGCCCTATCGCCGGTATAGGCAACATGACCGTTTCAGCCGAGCAAAAATTAACGATATCAGATTGCTTTCACGCTACTTGATGCTGCTACCCTTGCGCCGCTTTGCCTGCACCCTCCCAATAAGAAGGATCTGATCCATGAGCAGTACCGTCGCGGCGGGGACCTTGGCCAGTGCGCCAGGCTTCCTGTCGAAGGAGCGCATCATCGCCCGTCCGGGCTTCAACCGCTGGCTGGTCCCACCGGCCGCCCTTGCCATCCATCTGTGCATCGGCATGGCCTATGGCTTCTCGGTGTTCTGGCTGCCGCTGTCGCAAGCCCTAGGCATCACCGCCCCGGTCGCCTGCGCGGCGGACATGGGCTTCATGGCCCGCATGTTCAGCGCCGAATGCGATTGGCCGATTTCCATGCTGAGCTGGATCTACACCCTGTTCTTCGTCTTCCTCGGTTGCTCGGCGGCCGTGCTGGGTGGTTGGCTGGAACACGCCGGCCCGCGCAAGGCCGGCCTGGTGTCGGCGCTGTGCTGGTGCGGTGGCATGCTGATTTCGGCGATTGGCGTGAAAACCCATCAGCTGTGGCTGATGTGGCTGGGTTCCGGCGTAATCGGCGGTATCGGCCTGGGCCTGGGCTACATCTCGCCGGTGTCGACCCTGATCAAGTGGTTCCCGGACAAGCGCGGCATGGCCACCGGCATGGCGATCATGGGCTTCGGTGGCGGGGCCATGGTCGGTGCACCGCTGGCCACCGCGCTGATGGGCCATTTCGGCAATGCGCAGGAAGTGGGCGTGTGGCAGAGCTTCGTCGTCATGGCGGCGATCTACTTCGTGTTCATGACCGCTGGTGCCCTGGCGTATCGCGTACCGCCAACCGGCTGGAAGCCCGAAGGCTGGAGCGCCCCAGTGAAGAAAGCTGGCAACACCATGGTCACCGACCGCCACGTTCACGTCAGCGTGGCCTGGAAGACCCCGCAGTTCGCGCTGATCTGGCTGGTGCTGTGCCTGAACGTGTCGGCGGGTATCGGCATCCTCGGCAAGGCTTCGCCGTTGCTGCAGGAAGTGTTCGCCGGCAAGCTGCTGGGCAACGGGCTGAGCTTCAGCGAGCTGAACAGCGCCCAGTTGGCGCAGATTGCCGCGATCGCCGCCGGCTTCACTGGCCTGCTGAGCCTGTTCAACATCGGCGGGCGGTTCTTCTGGGCGTCGTTCTCGGACTACATTGGCCGCAAGAACACCTATTTCGCCTTCTTTGCCTTGGGCGTGGGCTTGTACAGCCTGGTGCCGAACATGGGGCACCTGGGTAACGTGGCGCTGTTCGTGGCGGCGTTCTGCATCATCCTGTCGATGTACGGTGGTGGTTTTGCCACGGTACCGGCCTACCTGGCCGACCTCTTCGGCACGCAGATGGTCGGCGCAATTCATGGCCGCCTGCTGACTGCCTGGGCGGCGGCGGGGGTGCTGGGGCCGGTGCTTATCACCTACCTGCGCGAGTACCAATTGGCGGCCGGGGTGGAGCGTGCGGCTGCTTATGACATGACCCTGTACATCCTCGCCGGCCTGCTGGTGTTGGGCTTTGTCTGCAACATGCTGGTACGACCGGTGGCCGACAAGCACTTCATGAGCGATGCCGAACTGGCTGCCGAGCGGGCTTTGAGCCATGACAAGGGCGCCGACGGGGCGCGCTCGCTGGAGTGGAAGGCGGCGCCGGGCAGCCTGCCGCTGGTGCTGCTGGCCTGGGCTGTGGTGGTCGTGCCGTTGGCCTGGGGCGTTTGGATTACCCTGCAGAAGACGGCTGTGCTGTTCCATTGATTGGGTGCGCTTTGCGCCCCTTTCGCGACACAAGGCCGCTCCTACAGGTGACCCCTGTAGGAGCGGCCTTGTGTCGCGATGGGCTGCAAAGCAGCCCCAAGCCATGCGGTTGTATAGACCTGTAACGGTATCCAGCCTGCGTAATTCCTCGTTCTGCCATATGTCATCCGCGTTTCAAGCCGGCGCGTTCTAGGCCTATAATGAAGCCCTTTTCGCCTAATGATTTTGCGGAGCTGGTGATGGTCGAACGTAAGGCTTCCGTCGAGCGCAATACCCTGGAAACCCAGGTCAAGTGCTCGATCAACCTCGATGGCAGTGGCAAGGCCCGATTCGATATCGGTGTGCCTTTCCTTGAACACATGCTGGACCAGATTGCCCGCCATGGGCTGATCGATCTGGATATCGAGTGCAAGGGTGACACGCATATCGACGATCACCATACCGTCGAAGACGTCGGCATCACCTTGGGCATGGCATTTGCCCAGGCCATCGGTGACAAGAAGGGCATCTTCCGCTACGGCCACGCCTATGTGCCGCTGGACGAAGCGCTGTCGCGCGTGGTCATCGACTTCTCCGGTCGCCCGGGCCTGCAGATGCATGTGCCGTACACCCGCGCCAGCGTCGGCGGCTTCGATGTCGACCTGTTCCAGGAGTTCTTCCAGGGCTTCGTCAACCACGCCTTGGTGACCCTGCACATCGACAACCTGCGTGGCCACAACACCCACCACCAGATCGAGACCGTGTTCAAGGCTTTCGGCCGCGCCCTGCGCATGGCCATTACCCTCGACGAGCGCATGGCCGGGCAGATGCCTTCCACCAAAGGGTGCCTGTAAATGCAGACGGTAGCCGTAATCGACTATGGCATGGGCAACCTGCACTCGGTGGCCAAGGCGCTCGAGCATGTAGGTGCCGGCAAGGTGCTGGTCACCAGTGATGCCACGGTCATCCGCGAAGCCGACCGCGTGGTATTCCCGGGCGTGGGCGCGATTCGCGACTGCATGGCAGAAATCCGCCGCCTGGGCTTCGACAGCCTGGTGCGTGAAGTCAGCCAGGACCGCCCGTTTCTCGGCATCTGCGTGGGTATGCAGGCACTGCTCGACCACAGCGAAGAAAACGACGGTGTCGACTGTATCGGCCTATTCCCCGGCCAGGTTCGCTTCTTCGGCAAAGACCTGCAGGAAGACGGCGAGCACCTGAAGGTGCCGCACATGGGCTGGAACGAAGTCGGCCAGACCAACGACCACCCGCTGTGGCACGACATCCCCGATCGTGCGCGGTTCTACTTCGTGCACAGCTATTACATCAATGCCGGCAAGCCGGCCCAGGTGGTCGGTCGCGGCCATTACGGTGTCGATTTCGCCGCTGCACTGGCCGATGGCTCGCGCTTTGCCGTGCAGTTCCACCCGGAGAAGAGCCATACCCATGGCCTGCAGCTGCTGCAGAACTTCGTCGCCTGGGACGGGCGCTGGTAAATGAGCAGGTCGAAGACCAAGGCCCCGGTCATCACCCTGGCCCCCGAGCAGGAGCGCGAAGCGCTGCACATGCTCAAGCGCTTCCTCGAAGACCGTTTCGAGCTGGAGCTGGGGTCGTTCGAAGTGGCCGAAGTCCTCGAACTGTTCAGCAAAGAAATTGCACCCCTTTACTACAACAGGGCGATTGCCGATGTTCAGCTGCACCTCAAGGAGCGGTTCGAGAGCATCGAAAGCGATCTGTGGGCGCTCGAGAAGCCCTGAAACCCCAAGAACAGACAGGTTCCCAAGATGCTGATTATCCCCGCTATCGATCTGAAGGACGGTGCCTGCGTGCGCCTGCGCCAAGGCCGCATGGAAGACTCCACGGTATTTTCCGACGACCCGGTGAGCATGGCCGCCAAGTGGGTCGAGGGTGGCTGCCGCCGCCTGCACCTGGTCGACCTCAACGGTGCCTTCGAAGGCCAGCCGGTCAATGGTGAAGTGGTCACTGCCATTGCCAAGCGCTACCCGACTTTGCCGATCCAGATCGGCGGCGGTATTCGCTCGCTGGAAACCATCGAGCACTACGTCAAGGCCGGCGTCAGCTACGTGATCATCGGCACCAAGGCGGTCAAGCAGCCGGAATTCGTCGCCGAAGCGTGCAAGGCCTTCCCGGGCAAGGTCATCGTCGGCCTGGACGCCAAGGACGGCTTTGTCGCCACCGACGGCTGGGCTGAAGTGAGCTCGGTTCAGGTCATCGACCTGGCCAAGCGTTTCGAGGCCGATGGCGTCTCGGCGATCGTCTACACCGACATCGCCAAGGACGGCATGATGCAGGGCTGCAACGTGCCGTTCACCAAGGCGCTGGCAGAAGCCACTTCGATCCCGGTGATCGCCTCGGGCGGCATCCACAACCTGGGCGACATCAAGGCCCTGCTGGACGCCAAGGCCCCGGGCATCATCGGCGCCATCACCGGCCGTGCCATCTACGAAGGCACCCTCGATGTCGCCGAGGCCCAGGCCTTCTGCGACAACTACCAAGGCTGAGGACTGAACCATGGCACTGGCCAAGCGCATCATCCCTTGCCTGGACGTGGACAACGGCCGGGTGGTCAAGGGCGTCAAGTTCGAGAACATCCGTGATGCCGGCGACCCGGTGGAAATCGCCCGTCGCTACGACGAGCAAGGTGCCGACGAAATCACCTTCCTCGACATCACTGCCAGCGTCGACGGCCGCGACACTACCCTGCATACCGTCGAGCGCATGGCCAGCCAGGTGTTCATCCCGCTCACCGTGGGCGGTGGCGTGCGCACCGTGCAGGACATCCGCAACCTGCTCAATGCCGGTGCCGACAAGGTCTCGATCAACACGGCCGCGGTGTTCAACCCAGAGTTCGTCGGCGAGGCCGCGGACCGTTTCGGTTCGCAGTGCATCGTCGTCGCCATTGATGCCAAGAAGGTGTCCGGGCCGGGCGAAGAACCACGCTGGGAAATCTTCACCCACGGCGGGCGCAAGCCGACCGGGCTGGATGCCGTTGAATGGGCGAAGAAGATGGAAGGCCTGGGTGCTGGCGAGATCCTGCTGACCAGCATGGATCAGGACGGCATGAAGAACGGCTTCGACCTGGGTGTTACCCGTGCGATCAGTGATGCGCTGGGTATTCCGGTGATTGCCTCGGGCGGTGTGGGTAACCTGCAGCACTTGGCTGACGGCATTCTGGAAGGGCATGCCAGTGCGGTGCTGGCTGCCAGTATCTTCCACTTTGGTGAGTACACGGTGCCGGAAGCCAAGGCCTACATGGCTTCGCGCGGGATCGTCGTTCGCTGACCCATTGTTGGGAGGGCTTTGCCCTCCTTTCGCGACACAAGGCCGCTCCTACAGGGATATGCGTTCCCCTGTAGGAGCGGCCTTGTGTCGCGAAAGGGCCGCAACGCGGCCCCAATGGCATCAACCGTGGTTCTTGCCGAGCAATGCGTGATAAAGCTCGGTATCCCCAAGTATCCCCACCACCTTGTCGTTATCCTGCAACACCAGCTTGTTGCCGGTCTGATAACGAATCTGTAGCGCCTCGCGCATTCCGATGTCGGCATTTACCAACGTTGGGCGGCGGCCCAGCAGCTCCACATCCTGCCCTGGTGCCCAGTTCTGCAGGTCAAGCCCGTTCTGCCCCTGGCGTGCGCGCTTGATCGAGCCGCCTTCGCCAAGGTCCAGCCACGAGTCGATGCCGGGGTCCAGGCACACCGAACCGTTCACCCGCTTGCAGTTGTCCAGGCTGCGCATCAGGCTGCGCCCGCACAGCACGTTCAGTGGGTTGGTATGGGCGACAAAGGTACGCACATACTCGTCGGCCGGGTTGAGCACGATCTCTTCCGGCTTGCTGTACTGGATGATCCGCCCGTCCTTCATGATGGCGATGCGGCTACCCAGTTTCAGTGCCTCGTCCAGGTCGTGGCTGACGAACACGATGGTCTTGCTCAGCTTGGCCTGCAGGCCAAGCAACTCGTCCTGCAGGCCCTGGCGGATCAGCGGGTCCAGTGCCGAGAACGGTTCGTCCATCAGCAGGATGTCGGCATCCATCGCCAGCGCCCGGGCCAGGCCCACGCGCTGCTGCATGCCGCCAGACAGTTCGTCCGGCTTCTTGTTGCGCCACTGGGTCAGGCCCACCAGTTCGAGCTTCTCGTCTACCAGCTTGCGCCGTTCCTTCTCGGGGCGGCCCTGCATTTCCAGGCCAAAGCTGATGTTCTCGCGCACCGTCAGCCAGGGCATCAGGGCGAATTTCTGGAACACCATGGCAATGCGCTTGGTGCGCATCATCTTCAGTTCGGCCGGGGTGCAGTGGGCAATATCGATGTGCTTGCCTTCGTGCTCGACGAACAGCTTGCCGCGGCTGACGGTGTTCAGGCCGTTGATGCAGCGCAGCAAACTCGACTTGCCCGAGCCGGACAGGCCCATCAGCACGCAGATCTCGCCCTTCTGGATATCCAGGTTGGCCTTCTCGACACCCACAACCAGGCCGGTCTGCTTGAGAATCTGCTCGCGGGTCTGGCCTTGGTCGAGCAGCGCCAGCGCTTCGCGCGGCTTGTTGGAGAAGATGACGTCGACGTCTTCGAAACGAATGATGCTCATGCTTCACCCCTTACCGGCAGGTCCGGTTGCTTGCAGATACGGTCGAGCATGATCGCCAGCAGCACGATCGCCAGGCCCGCTTCGAAGCCCAGGGAAATATCGGCGGTGTTCAGTGCGTTGACCACAGGTTTGCCCAGGCCGTCAGCGCCGACCAGGGCGGCGATCACCACCATCGATAGCGACAGCATGATGCACTGGGTAACGCCGGCGGCGATGCTTGGCATCGCGTGCGGCAGTTCGATACGGGTGAGCAGCTGGCGCCGTGAGCAGCCAAAGGCCTTGCCGGCATCCATCAGCTCCTGCGGGACGTCGCAGATGCCCAGATAGGTGAGACGGATCGGCGCGGCGATGGCGAACACCACTGTCGAGATCAGCCCCGGCACCACACCCAGGCCGAACAGGGTCAAGGTGGGGATCAGGTAGACGAAGGTAGGTACCGTCTGCATCAGGTCGAGTACGGGGCGCATGGCGGTATAGAACATCGGTTTGTGCGCGGCGACGATGCCCAGTGGCACGCCGATGGCCACGCAAACCACCGTGGCGAAGGTGACCTGCGCCAGGGTTTCCATGGTTTCCTGCCAGTAACCCAGGTTGAGGATCAGCAGGAACGACAGGGCGACGAATGCGGTCAGCGCCCACTTGCGCTGGATGAAATGCGCCAGGGCGGCGAACAGAGCGATGAGCACGAACGGATTGAAGAAAGTCAGGGCACTGGTTACGCCATGGATCATGAACTCCAGGCCTTGCGCGATGGCGTCGAAGTAATTCGCGCCGTTCTGGGTCAGCCACTCGACGAACGACGCGATGTACTGGCCCAGGGGTATTTTCTGATCGATAAGCATGATAGCGAGCTTCCACCTGCATAGATTGAACTCAACCCGGGGCAGGCACGGTCCTGCCCCGAGGTAGCGCTATTGCGTATTTCGTTATTGCGTCAGCTTGGCCTTGGCCGCCTCAAGGCCGGGTTTGCCATCCACGGTGGTTACGCCGGCCAGCCAGGCATCCAGTTTGCCAGGGTTGTCCTTGAGCCACTTCTTGGCAGCCGCCTCGGGTTTCATCTTGTCGTCCAGGACATAGCCCATCATGGTGCTTTCATCCTTGAGCTCGAACGACAGGTTCTTCAACAGCTGGCCAACGTTGCTGCATTCCTGCACATAGCCCTTGCGGGTGTTGGTCAATACGGTCGCCTTGCCGAAGTCGGGGCCGAAGAATTCGTCTCCGCCGGTCAAGTACTGCATCTTGAAGCGGGTGTTCATCGGGTGCGGTTCCCAGCCGAGGAACACGATGGCCTCGCCGCGTTTCTGCGCGCGGTCGACCTGCGACAGCATGCCGGCCTCGCTGGACTGAACGATCTTGAATCCGGCGTCCTTCAGGCCGAAGGCGTTCTTGTCGATCATGCTCTGGATGGTGCGGTTGCCATCGTTGCCGGGCTCGATGCCGTAGATCTTGCCGTCCAGTTCCTGCTTGAACTTGGGAATGTCGCTGAAATCCTTCAGGCCCTTGTCATACAGCGCCTGGGGCACTGCCAGGGTGTACTTGGCGTTTTCCAGGTTGGCGCGCACGGTTTCCACGGTGCCGGCGTCGCGATACTGCTTGATGTCGTTCTCCATGGTCGGCATCCAGTTGCCGAGAAACACGTCCAGGTCCTTGCCGGTGGCCAGCGACTTGTAGGTCACCGGTACCGAGATCATGGTGGTGTGGGTCTTGTAACCCAGTGCTTCGAGCACAACGCTGGTGGTCGCGGTAGTGACCGTGATGTCGGTCCAGCCGACATCCGAGAACCGTACCGTCTGGCATTGCTCGGGTTCGGCGGCCTGGGCCAGCAAAGGCGCGGACAGCAACGCAACCAGCAACAGCGAGGGTGAACCTTTCATGGATGGACTCCTGTGATTTTGTCTTCGGGTTCGCGTGGGTCGCCGGGCTTTCTCAGGGTCCGGTCGACCAGGCCTGCAGAGGGCAGGATGCGTGGCCGTGCTTTACGAGTCGCTTTCGATAATCCTCCAGCGCCGGGCAATCGCCTACTGGTGGGGTCGTAACCAGTACGGAACGGGTCGTATCCAGTATGGGCGATGTCGTTTATGGATTTTTCCACCCCCTCAGCCGCATTTTTACGTCACCAGGCCGCCGTAAAGCGGCGTGGCAAGGGCAGCTCCCCGGTTGAAAACAGCGCGGCGCTGCTGGACAAAAGTACGTCGGTTGCAGACGGCGAGGGGGTTGGTAAAAGCCCGATGATGCGTGCATTCAAGGCGGCCCGCTGCTTCAGCCTAGCAGTTGCCCCGCCCTGCGCATGGCGCGCAGAGACAAGCCCAGCAAGAGGTGATTCGACAATGGCCATCAGCGTGTTCGACCTGTTCAAGATCGGTGTCGGGCCCTCCAGCTCCCACACCGTAGGCCCCATGCGTGCTGGCGCCCTGTTCGTCCAGGGCCTGCGCGAACGCGGCGAGCTGGAACGTGTGAAGCGGATCGAAGTGCGCCTGTATGGCTCGCTGTCGGCCACAGGTGTGGGGCACGGCACCGACAATGCCACCATCATGGGCTTGATGGGTGAATGGCCTGACGCCATCGACCCGACCCAGATCGTGCCGCGTATAGCCGACCTGCGCGAAACCAACACCCTGCAGCTGGACAGCCGCCTGCCCATCGAATTCGTCTGGGCCCGCGACATGCTGTTGCTGGACGAGAATTTGCCGTACCACCCCAACGCCATGACCCTGGTTGCCGAAGGCGAACAGGGCGAGCTGCACCGCGACACCTACTACTCGGTGGGTGGCGGCTTCGTGGTCGATGCCGCCCAGGCCGCCAGCGGCGTGCTGGATGCTGACCAGACGGTGCTGCCTTACGATTTCAATAGCGCTGCCGAACTGCTGCGCCTGTGCAAGCAAAACGACCTCAGCGTGTCGCAATTGATGATGGCCAACGAGAAGGTCTGGCGCAGCGAGGAAGAGATCCGCGCCGGCCTGCACAAGCTCTGGGAAGCCATGCAGGAATGCGTCAACAACGGCCTCAAGTACGAAGGCACGCTGCCCGGCGGATTGAACGTGCGCCGCCGCGCCGCCAAGCTGCACCGCAGCCTGCAGGAAATCGGCAAACCCAACGTGATCGGCTCGACCATGAGCGCCATGGAGTGGGTCAACCTGTTCGCCTTGGCGGTCAATGAAGAAAACGCTGCCGGCGGGCGTATGGTTACCGCACCGACCAACGGTGCGGCGGGCATCATCCCGGCGGTGTTGCACTACTACATGCGCTTCAGCGATGCGGTGGACGAGTCCAGCGTGGTCGACTTCTTCCTCGGTGCTGCCGCGGTGGGCATCCTGTGCAAGAAGAACGCCTCGATCTCTGGTGCCGAAGTGGGTTGCCAAGGGGAAGTCGGTTCGGCTTGCGCCATGGCAGCGGCGGGGCTTGCCGAAGTGCTGGGCGCGACCCCGCCACAGGTGGAGAACGCTGCCGAGATCGCCCTGGAGCACAACCTGGGCCTGACCTGCGACCCGGTCGGTGGGTTGGTGCAGGTTCCGTGCATCGAGCGCAACGCGATTGCCGCGGTCAAGGCCATCAACGCTGTGCAGATGGCCCTGCGTGGTGACGGCGAGCACTTCATTTCCCTCGACCAGGTGATCCGCACCATGCGCGATACCGGGGCCGACATGCACGACAAGTATAAAGAGACTTCGCGCGGTGGTTTGGCGGTCAGCGCGATCGAGTGCTGATAGCTTGACCGGACCTCAAGGGCCTCTTCGCGGGTGAAACCGTGAAGAGGCCCTTGAGTTTGACGCAGGTGCAGCACAGCCCCCCAATGCATCCTTATGGTGCAGTGCGACGCATACCAATCGTCGGGTGTCGTAATCAGTGCGGGCATTGTCGGTGACACTCAAGAGTGTCGTTTCTGGGCATCCTACACTGCGCGTGTCACCAAATTGCTCAGCCATTCCACGCACACCGCCTAGCACGCCCGTTCTACGATGATTGACCAACTCGATCAAAGCACCTGATTTGCCTAACAAAGGCGTCGTTTTCAGGTTTTTTTGGATGGCCGTTCAACTTCAGGCACGGCGTTTGCGTAGAGATTGGTACCAAGGCCCCCACACATGAAACCGGGGCCATACATAACAAGAAATCAGTGCTCGCCTGAGGCACCCCCTGCATTTGTGTGAGGAGAAATCGCGATGACGTCGTACACCTCCGGGAACCCAACCCAGAACCGCACAGCCCCCCAGTCCATCGGGTTTCTCCTATTGGACAATTTCACCCTGATTTCCCTGGCGTCGGCCGTCGAGCCGCTGCGCATGGCCAACCAGCTGTCCGGCCGCGAGCTGTACCGCTGGCACACCCTCACCGCCGATGGTGGACAGGTGTGGGCCAGCGATGGCTTGCAGATAACCCCTGACGCCGCGATGCACAGTGCGCCTCCCATCGATACCGTGATTGTTTGCGGCGGCGTGGGCATCCAGCGCAGTGTCACCCGCGAGCATGTCACCTGGTTGCAAACCCAGGCCCGCCAGTCGCGCCGCCTGGGCGCGGTATGCACCGGCAGCTGGGCCTTGGCCTGTGCCGGGTTGCTGGATGGTTTCGATTGCAGTGTGCACTGGGAGTGCCTGGCCGCGATGCAAGAGGCTTTCCCGCGCGTCAACATGAGCACCCGCCTGTTCACCCTCGACCGTAACCGCTTCACCAGCTCCGGCGGTACTGCGCCGCTGGACATGATGCTGCACCTGATCAGCCGCGACCACGGCCGTGAACTGTCGGCGGCGATCTCCGAAATGTTCGTCTATGAGCGCATCCGCAACGAGCAGGATCACCAGCGCGTGCCGCTCAAGCACATGCTTGGCACCAACCAGCCGAAGCTGCAGGAAATCGTTGCGCTGATGGAGGCCAACCTCGAAGAGCCGATCGACCTGGACGAACTGGCGGTATACGTGTCGGTATCGCGCCGGCAGCTCGAGCGCCTGTTCCAGAAGTACCTGCACTGTTCGCCGTCGCGTTACTACCTGAAGCTGCGCCTGATCCGCGCCCGGCAGCTGCTGAAGCAGACGCCGATGTCGATCATCGAAGTGGCGTCGGTGTGCGGCTTCGTGTCTACCCCGCACTTCTCCAAGTGCTATCGCGAGTACTTCGGCATTCCGCCGCGTGACGAGCGCGTGGGCTCCAACACCGCGCAGCAGGTGGCGATGATGCCGATCCCGCAGGCCATGACCCTGTCGCCGCACAGCGGGCCGATGGCGGCCCTGAGCCAGGCGCGCAACGAGTCGACCTTTGCCAGTGTAAGGCTCTGAAACAGCACTGGCCTCTTCGCGGGTAAACCCGCTCCCACAGGTACTGCACTGCTTTTGAATTCAGTGCAGTACCTGTGGGAGCGGGTTTACCCGCGAAGAGGCCAGTACAGGAAAACGAATCAGCCGCGCTTGTTGAACTGCGCCAACGCCGGCAACAGCTGTTTGTCGATGGCCTGGCGCACCGCCGGCAGGATCGTCGCACTACCGGTATACATCTGCTCCACCATCCCCTTCAGCGCCCGTGCATTGGGCTCGGTCAGCCCACGCACCACCGCTTCGCACGCCTGCTCGGCAGTAGCGCCGGCCGGAATCTCGAACCCGCGCGCGCGCAGGTGGCCTGCCAGATCGTCCTGGTCAATCAAATCCGCATGCATCATGGCTGTTGTCCCTTTTATCGCTAAGAGAGTGCTGCTGTGATTTACGACCGATTCTGTGACGCCGGCGACATGCCCGCAACAACAGAATGGCGCCATGGCTGCTTTGGCTAAGAACAGGTCGTTTACGGCTAAATCCAGTGTTCGGGAAGTGCGCAAACTCAAGCCATCTGCCGCAACGGAGGGTTTGGTCACCCTCGTTCGTGTACAGTGGATGTTGCTCGCTCTTGGCCCCGGATGCTCACGGCTTTCCGGGGTTATTTTTTGCCCGGAGCAACACCTCCACCGCTGTTGGCACAATGTCTTGCTCAGTACTTGCAGGCATGCATGCCTCTGTGGGAGCGGGTTCACCCGCGAATGCGTCGGTAGCTTCACCATCGCATTCGCGGGTGAACCCGCTCCCACAGGGTACGCAGTTTTGTTCAGGATCGGGTGTTCAAACCCATCACCCGTCCGACGAACTCAGCCGGGGGCACATCCTGCTGCTCATCCACCAACCCTTGCAGCAACTCGACACTACGCTCACTGAACGGAGCCGACTTCGGCCCCGCCAGGTCCACATGCAGCAGCATCTGCTCACTGGCCGCCAGCGCTTCGGCGAACCCTGCCCGGTGCAGGCTGTGGTACGCATGCAGGCGCTTGCGATCAAAGCCGATGATCTGCGTCTGCACCCATACCTCGGTGCCCAGCTTCACTTCGTGCAGATAGTTGATGTGCGCCTCCAGGGTGAACAGCGAGTTACCGCTCTGGCCGCGGCTGTCGGCATCCAGGCCGATGCGCTCCATCAGCGCGTCGGTGGCGTAGCTGAAGATCAGCAGGTAGTAGGCATCGCGCAGGTGCCCGTTGTAGTCGACCCAGTCCTCCTGGACCGGGGTGCGGTAGGTGATCAGTGCGGGCATCGCGGTCTCCTCAGTCGCCGAAAGCCATACCGTGGCTGGCCTTGCTGGTCTTTACCGCTTCCAGCACTGCCAACAGGGTGTCATCACGATAGCGCTCCAGCGCGGCGATGCTGCGATCCGCCAGTTGCACGGATGTCCCTTCGACCACATCGTCGATCAACTTGTCGGTGAGTTCCGGCGCCGGCAGGTAGGTCCAGGGCAGTTTCAACGCCGGGCCGAACTGGGCCATGAAGTGACGCATGCCCGCATCACCACCGGCCAGGGTGTAGGTGAGGAACGTGCCCATGAACGACCAGCGCAAGCCGGCACCGAAACGGATGGCATCGTCGATCTCGCCGGTACTGGCCACGCCGTCGTTGACCAAGTGCAGTGCTTCGCGCCACAGCGCTTCGAGCAGGCGGTCGGCGATGAACCCGGGCACTTCCTTGCGTACGTGTAGCGGGCGCATGCCCAGGGCGGTGTAGATGGTCCGGGCCGCTTCGATGGCTTCGGGGGCGGTGCGGTTGCCTCCGACGATTTCCACCAGCGGCAGCAGGTACACCGGATTGAACGGGTGGCCGACCACGCAGCGCTCGGGGTGGGTGGCCGACTCGTAGAACTCGCTGGGCAGCAGGCCCGAGGTGCTGGAACCGATGATCGCGTCGGGTTTGGCGGCGGCGCTGATCTTTGCGTGCAGGTCGAGCTTCAGGTCCAGGCGCTCAGGGGCGCTTTCCTGGATGAAATCGGCGTCGCGGACACATTCCTCGATGGTGGCGACGAACTTCAGGCGGTCTTGTGATGCGCCTGGTGCCAGGCCTTGTTTTTCCAGTGCCGGCCAGGCGTTGGCGATGCGCTTGCGCAAGGCCTGCTCGGCGCCTGGCGCCGGGTCCCAGGCGACCACGTCCAGCCCGTGGGCCAGGGCGCGCGCGACCCAGCCGCTGCCGATCACGCCACTACCCAGCGCGGCGAAGGTCTTGATCTCGGTGATGAAGGTCATGTTGGGCTCCTGAAAGTGTCAGCGGCGTTTGAGGTTCATCTTTTCCCGGCCTTCGGCCGGGGTCAGCACACGTGCGCCAAGGCGCGAAATGATTTCCACCGCGCGCTCGACCAACTGGCCGTTGCTGGCCAGCACGCCACGGTCCAGGTAAAGGTTGTCCTCCAGGCCCACCCGCACGTTGCCGCCCAGCAGCACCGCCTGTGCGGCCATCGGCATCTGCATGCGACCGATACCGAACCCGGCCCAGGTGACGTTTGGCGGCAAGTTGTCGACCATCGCCTTCATGGTGGTGGTATCGGCCGGAGCGCCCCACGGGATACCCAGGCACAGCTGGAACAGCGGGTCTTCGAGCAGGCCTTCCTTCATCATCTGCTTGGCGAACCACAGGTGGCCGGTGTCGAAGATTTCCAGCTCGGCTTTTACCCCCAGCTCGGTAATGCGCTTGGCGCCGGCGCGTAGTTGTGCCGGGGTGGAGACGTAGATCGAGTTGCCGTCGCCGAAGTTGAGAGTGCCGCAGTCGAGGGTGCAGATTTCCGGCAGCAGCGCTTCGACATGGGCCAGACGCTCCAGTGGGCCGATCAGGTCGGTACCCGCGCCGAACTCCAGTGGTGTTTCACCCGGGCCGATTTCCAGGTCGCCACCCATGCCCGCGGTAAGGTTGACGATGATGTCCACGTCGGCTTCGCGGATGCGCTCCATGACTTCGCGATACAGCGCCACGTCACGGCTGAAGCGACCGGTTTGCGGGTCGCGCACGTGGCAGTGGACCACGGTGGCGCCGGCTTTGGCGGCCTCTACGGCAGACTCGGCGATCTGCTTGGGGGTGACTGGAACAAGGTGGCTTTTCGAGGCGGTGTCGCCGGCGCCGGTGAGGGCGCAGGTGATGATGACGTCGTGGTTCATGGCGGGGTTCCTTGTGGTGTCTGGTGGCCTTTTCGCGGGTAAACCCGCTCCCACAGGGGACGATGTTGCCCCTGGCATGTGCATGACTTGTGGGAGCGGGTTTACCCGCGAATGGGCCGGATCAGTTGGCAGTGAGGTTTAGGTTGTCGGCAGCCGGCTTGCCATCGAAGGTGGTCACACCCTCCAGCCAGCGGGCCTTGTCCTCGGGGTGGTCCTTGAGCCACTGGCGGGCCGACTCCAGCGCATCCTTGTGGTCGAGCAGTGGCTGCATCATGCGGCTCTCGTCCTCGGCGCTGAAGTTCAGGTTGGCCAGCAGGCGGTGGGCGTTGGGGCAGCGTTCGGCGTAGTCCGGCGCGGTCACCGTCCACACTGTCGCGCGGCCTTCGTCAGGGCCCAGGGCGTCCTGGCTGTCGCCCAGGTAGACCATGTCGATATTCACGTTCATCGGGTGCGGTGCCCAGCCAAAGAACACCACGGCTTCGTTGCGCCGCACCGCGCGGTCGACGGCGGCGAGCATGCCGGCCTCGCTGGACTCGACCAGCTGGAACTTGCCCAGGCCGAACTGGTTCTTGGCGATCATCGCCTTGATCTGGGTGTTGGCGCCGGAACCCGGTTCGATGCCGTAGATTTTCCCACCCAGTTCCTTCTCGAACTTGTGGATGTCGGCGAAGGTCTTCAGGCCCTTGTCGGCCAGGTACTTGGGCACCGCCAGGGTGGCGCGGGCGTCTTCCAGGCTCGGCTTGTCGAGCACCTTGACCTGCTTGGCGTCGACGAACGGGGTGATGGTCTGGGTCATGATAGGGTTCCAGTAACCCAGGAACATGTCCAGGCGCTTGTCGCGGATGCCGGCGAAGATGATCTGCTGTGAAGCGCTGGTCTGCTTGGTCTGGTAGCCAAGGCCATCGAGCAGCACCTGCGCCATGGCGCTGGTGGCGATGACGTCGGTCCAGTTGACCACGCCCAGACGGACGTTCTTGCAAGCCGCGGGCTCGGCGGCGAATAGTGGGGAAGTGGCGATGCTGCTCAGGGCAAGGGTCAACAGGCTGCGGCGGATCAAGCTGTGCATGGTGGCTCTCCATCGGCAGTGCATATTGTTATTGGGGTTCGACCTCTCTGGGTCGTATGAAGAAGCTACGCTGCTGTCAGGGTGGAAAATCGCACCCTGGCGACCAACATTTGCACGGAGGCGACCACCTTTGCCGTGGAGCATGCAATGCCGCAAATCATTCACTTCCTGTTGTTGCCCGGGTTCTCGGCCATGGGTTTCATCAGTGCCCTGGAACCACTGCGGGTGGCCAACCGCTTCAAGGGCCCGTTGTATCGCTGGCAGGTATTGAGCCTGGACGGCGGGGCGGTGCAGGCCAGCAATGGCATGTCGGTGAACGCCGATGCAGCGCTGGCGGCGGGCGAGCCTGGTGGCATCCTGCTGATCGTCGCCGGTTTCGAGCCATTGGCCTGTTATGGGCCGGCGCTGCAGCAGGCGCTACGCCGCCTGGACCATGAGGGGGTGGTTCTGGGTGGCATCGATACCGGCGCGGTGGTGCTGGCCGAGGCCGGCCTGCTCGACGGCCACCGCGCCACCGTGCACTGGGAGGCGCTGGAGGCGTTCAAGGAGAACTACCCGAGCCTGCAGGCCACCCAGGAACTGTTCGAAATCGACCGGCGGCGCATCAGCTGTGCGGGCGGTACAGCCTCGATCGACCTGATGCTAGACCTGATTGCGCAATCCCATGGCAGCGAGCTGGCGGTGCAGGTTTCGGAGCAATTCGTGTTGGGCCGTATTCGGCCGCGGCAGGATCATCAGCGGATGCAGATCGCCTCACGCTATGGCATCAGCAACCGCAAGCTGGTGCAGGTGATCGGCGAGATGGAAAAGCATACCGAGCCACCGTTGAGCACATTGGAGCTGGCCGCCCGTGCCATGATCACCAGGCGTCAACTGGAGCGCTTGTTTCGCTTGTACCTGAATGATACGCCCAGTGGCTTCTATCTTGACCTGCGTCTGGACAAGGCGCGTCAGCTGTTGTGTCAGACGCAGATGAGCATCACGCAGGTCAGCGTGGCATGTGGTTTCGAGCTGCCGTCGTACTTCACCCGCCGGTACAAAAGACGCTTTGGGCGCTGTCCGCGTGAAGAACGTCAGGCGCTCAAGCCGCAGCTGCCGGATCAGAACTGATCGAGGTCAGAAAGCGTCTGGAGGCGGTTTTCGACCTGTACTCGTCGCGCCTCGAAAGCCCGGGCGTCGAGTTTCGCGCCCATGTGGTCCAGTTGCAGGGCAAGGCGCGTACGTGGGGCATCCGGGTCGGTCGAACAGCACAGGTTGAAGACGATCGCCAGCGGGCTGCCGCTGTCATCCAGGTCAAATTCGATGCGCAGGTGCGAGCTGGCCGAAGTGCTGCGCAGCAGGGCGAGGTCTGGCTGTTTCAAGCCATTAAGTATGTCGTTGGCAACCCGCTCGAACTTGAGGTTGCGACGCTGGGGCGCTGGAATCCAGCCGTTGAAGACGTCTTGAAACACAGCATCCGTGGGTACGCAGTTGATGCTTTTCGTCGTCCGTTCGATCAGTTCGACACCGCTGTTCTCCAGGCCCTGCAGAAAACGGCTGAACCAGCGCTGGCCATCCTGTTGGCGATCGTGAGCCTGGTTGGCCTCTAGTTGCGCCAGGCGTAGGCAGGCATGAAGGTCTTCCCAGGGTTGGTTGGCGAGTTTGGTGGGCATGCTTGTGGTCCTCGCTGCAGGCGTAGGAAGGGGAGCCTGGCGCCGCTGGGCGGCGCCAGGTGCAGGTCAGAGTTCCAGCGCCAGGATGTCGAACGCCTGGCTGGCCAACTTCATCCTGACGGCTTCGCGCATGGCGTCGAAGTGGCGAACACTGAACGAGCCCTGTTGCGAGGCCCGGTATACACGGGTATTCGACTTGTCGATGATGCGGCCAGCGGACCCTGCGGCTTTCTCGGCCTTGTCATAGCTCAGCTGAACGCTGGTCATGTGCATGATCGGCAGGCCCTGCGGTGTCATCTCGCAGGCCGAAATCTGAATGGTGCTGGATTTGCCCGAAACACTCACGCTGCTTTCTTCGAGCAGTTGCTGCGCCTTGGGTGTTTGCACGATCACTTCGAAGGAGCGTTTTACACAGCGGCTCAGGCGGTGGCTGGCGCCGATCTGGACGGTGACGATCTGCGGCACCAGGGTGGCCAGCGTGTGGGTGTCCTTGTCGATTGCCTCCTCGACATGGGCGGCGCCGGTCAGCGTCCAGCCGAACTTGCCCAGGCCGTCGTTGTAGAAGTTGTACCACTCGCGCTGCTGGGTTTCCTTGTCGAACTTCTTGTTTGCCGACAGGTTCATCAAGCGCATGCCATCGAGCACGTCTTCGGCAACGCTGGCAGGTACATCCGGGGCAAAGATGCAGACGGTGTTGGCAACCATGACGGCGCGTTCTTCGCCTTCTTTCTTCAGGGCGGCAATGGCGCTGTTCATGTCGGTCTTGCTGATAGTAGAGGTCATGTCTTGGTTTCCGATCGAGTTCATCATCGGCACCTCGGGTGAGGCGCCGGGAACGCACTTTGGTTCGGATCGTCAAGACAGATAAGCCGAAAGCCTTTCCTGCCGAGGAACTCCCTTACTGCTGGCCGATGGACTGCAGGTACTCCGAGCGGTCATCACTGCGTTGTGCCACGCAGGTGTTCCACGCTGCTTCGAACGCCTTGCTGCCCGGTTTCTCGGCATAGGTTTCGACCTTGCAGTCGGCATCGCGCAGTTGCGTCCACAGTTTCTCAGCCGCCTCCATACGCCCGGCCAAGGCGTCTGCCTTGTCGCCTTCGTCGGCGTACTGGTCGCGAATGCGCTGTATCAGGTCGTCATACGCCGACTTAAGTTCACGCTCGGCCGTCTGCTTGTTGAACGCCGCGCAAGCGAATGTCTGCTGGTCGGTCTCGACGTTGTCGCACGGGGTGCTTTCTTCCTCGCCGGCCTGGGCGCCCGATACGACAGCCAGCAATACCAGCCATGCCATTGATTTCATCCGTTTTCTCCTCAACCAGGCTGACGAATCGGCTGGATTCTCGCTCAGCCGCCGACAAGACGATAGCTCCCTGAAGAAATGTTCATGAAACGGTCGGAAATGTCGTTATCGAGACTGTCTCTCATCGCCAGACGGCGCGCCAGAGGGCGCGATGTCGCGCATTGACGCTTTCGGCAAACCCCCTGTCGTTTTTGCATCGGGGCGCCTTTGGGCACAGGCATATGCTGGCCCCAAAGCGCCGGCAATAAGGTTTGGCGCAAACCCATTCAATAAAAGGGGACAGCCTGATGAGCCCAGCCGAACTTCACGCCGACAGCATCGTCATCGACGGCCTGATCATTGCCAAATGGAACCGCGAGCTGTTCGAAGACATGCGCAAAGGCGGGCTGACTGCGGCCAACTGCACGGTGTCGGTCTGGGAAGGCTTCAAGGCTACCGTCGACAACATCGCCGCCAGCCAGAAGCTGATCCGCGATAACAGCGACCTGGTGATGCCGGTACGCACCACCGCCGACATCCGCAAGGCCAAGGAGCTGGGCAAGACCGGCATCCTCTTCGGCTTCCAGAACGCCCACGCCTTCGAAGACCAGATCGCCTACGTCGACGTGTTCAAGCAGCTGGGCGTGGGCATTGTGCAGATGTGCTACAACACCCAGAACCTGGTCGGTACCGGTTGCTACGAGCGTGACGGCGGCCTGTCGGGCTTCGGTCGCGAGATCGTTGCCGAAATGAACCGCGTCGGCATCATGTGCGACCTGTCCCACGTGGGCTCCAAGACCTCCGAAGAAGTCATCCTCGAGTCGAAAAAGCCGGTCTGCTACTCGCACTGCCTGCCTTCGGGCCTGAAAGAGCACCCGCGCAACAAGTCGGACGAAGAGCTGAAGTTCATCGCCGACCACGGCGGTTTCGTTGGCGTGACCATGTTCGCGCCGTTCCTGGCCAAGGGCATCGACTCGACCATCGACGACTACGCCGAAGCCATCGAGTACACCATGAACATCGTCGGTGAAGACGCCATCGGTATCGGTACCGACTTCACCCAGGGCCACGGCCAGGACTTCTTCGAATACCTGACCCACGACAAGGGTTACGCCCGTCGCCTGACCAACTTCGGCAAGATCATCAACCCACTGGGCATCCGCACTGTGGGCGAATTCCCCAACCTCACCGAAACCTTGCTCAAGCGCGGCCACTCCGAGCGCGTGGTGCGCAAGATCATGGGTGAGAACTGGGTCAACGTCCTCAAGGACGTGTGGGGCGAATAAGCCGCTCTCCAAGCCTGAAAGCCCCTGCCAGCAACGCCGGGGCATCCCGATAAAAAATTTTATGGAGTTGAGTTTCCATGGCCAAGATCGCCCCGCAATTGCCAATCGAAGTAGACAGCGAGACCGGTGTCTGGACCAGCGACGCCTTGCCGATGCTGTATGTGCCGCGCCATTTCTTCGTCAACAACCACATGGGCATCGAAGAAGTCCTGGGCGCCGACAAGTACGCCGAGATCCTCTACAAGGCCGGCTACAAGTCCGCCTGGCACTGGTGTGAAAAAGAGGCCGAGTGCCATGGCCTGGAAGGCGTGGCGGTGTTCGAGCACTACATGAAGCGTCTGAGCCAGCGTGGCTGGGGCCTGTTCGAAATCCAGGACATCGACCTCGACAAAGGCACCTGCAGCGTCAAGCTCAAGCACTCCGCATTCGTGTACGTCTATGGCAAGTGCGGCCGCAAGGTCGATTACATGTTCACCGGCTGGTTCGCCGGCGCCATGGACCAGATTCTCGCTGCCCGCGGCAGCTCGATCCGCACCGTGGCCGAACAGGTCTATGGCGGGTCGGAAGAAGGCCACGAAGATGGCCTGTTCGTTACAAAGCCGTTGTAAGCCGGAGATAGCGTCATGGCATTCGAAGCAATGTTCCAGCCGATCCAGATCGGCAAACTGACCATCCGCAACCGTGTGCTCAGCACCGCGCACGCTGAGGTCTACGCCACTGACGGCGGCATGACTACCGACCGCTACGTGAAGTACTACGAAGAAAAGGCCAAGGGCGGTATCGGCCTGGCGATCTGCGGCGGCTCGTCGGTGGTGGCCATCGACAGCCCGCAGGAGTGGTGGTCGTCGGTCAACCTGTCGACCGACCGCATCATCCCGCACTTCCAGAACCTGGCCGACGCCATGCACAAGCATGGCGCCAAGATCATGATCCAGATTACCCACATGGGCCGTCGCTCCCGCTGGGACGGCTTCAACTGGCCGACCCTGATGTCGCCGTCGGGTATCCGTGAACCCGTGCACCGCGCCACCTGCAAGACCATCGAGGTGGAAGAGATCTGGCGCGTGATCGGCAACTATGCGCAAGCTGCCCGCCGTGCGAAGGAAGGCGGCCTGGACGGCGTGGAACTGTCGGCCGTGCACCAGCACATGATCGACCAGTTCTGGAGCCCACGGGTCAACAAGCGTACTGACGAATGGGGCGGCACCTTCGAAGGCCGCATGAAGTTCGGCCTGGAAGTACTGAAGGCCGTGCGCGCCGAAGTCGGTGACGACTTCTGCGTGGGCATGCGTATCTGTGGCGACGAATTCCACCCCGATGGCCTCAGCCACGAGGACATGAAGCAGATCGCTGCCTACTACGACGCCACCGGCATGCTCGACTTCATCGGCGTGGTCGGCTCGGGTTGCGACACCCACAACACCCTGGCCAACGTCATCCCGAACATGAGCTACCCGCCGGAGCCGTTCCTGCACCTGGCGGCCGGCATCAAGGAAGTGGTCAAGGTACCGGTGCTGCACGCGCAGAACATCAAGGACCCGAACCAGGCTACCCGTATCCTCGAAGGTGGCTACGTGGACATGGTCGGCATGACCCGTGCGCACATGGCCGACCCGCACCTGATCGCCAAGATCAAGATGGGCCAGATCGACCAGATCAAGCAGTGCGTCGGTGCCAACTACTGCATCGACCGCCAGTACCAGGGCCTGGATGTGCTGTGCATCCAGAACGCCGCGACCTCCCGTGAATACATGGGCGTGCCGCACATCATCGAGAAGACCACCGGCGCCAAGCGCAAGGTGGTGGTGGTTGGTGCCGGCCCGGCCGGCATGGAAGCGGCCCGTGTGGCTGCCGAACGTGGCCACGATGTGACCCTGTTCGAGAAGAAGGAGCAGATTGGCGGGCAGATCACCATCGCCGCCAAGGCCCCGCAGCGTGACCAGATCGCCGGTATCACCCGTTGGTACCAGCTGGAGCTGGCGCGCCTGAAGGTCGACCTGCGCCTGGGCACCGCCGCCGACGTGGCTGCCATCCAGGACCTGCGCCCGGACATCATCGTGCTGGCGGTAGGTGGGCATTCCTTCCTGGAGCAGAACGAGCACTGGGGCGCCGCCGAAGGGCTGGTAGTCAGCAGCTGGGACGTGCTCGACGGCAAGGTTGCGCCGGGCAAGAACGTGCTGGTGTACGACACCATCTGCGAGTTCACTGGCATGTCGGTGGCAGACTTCATCGCCGACAAGGGCAGCCAGGTCGAGATCGTCACCGACGATATCAAGCCAGGCGTGGCCATGGGCGGTACTACCTTCCCGACCTACTACCGCAGCATGTATCCGAAAGAAGTGATCATGACCGGCGACATGATGCTGGAAAAGGTCTACCGCGAAGGCGACAAGCTGGTGGCGGTGCTGGAAAACGAATACACCGGTGCCAAGGAAGAGCGCGTGGTCGACCAGGTGGTGGTGGAGAACGGCGTGCGTCCTGACGAGCAGCTGTACTACGCACTGAAGGAAGGTTCGCGCAACAAAGGCCAGATCGACGTGGAGGCGCTGTTCGCCATCAAGCCACAGCCGATCCTCAGCCAGCCGGGCGAAGGCTACCTGCTGTACCGCATCGGCGACTGCGTGGCCCAGCGCAACGTGCATGCGGCGATCTACGACGCCTTGCGCCTGTGCAAGGACTTCTGATCGAGAAAAATCGTCGCCACCGGGCGCGGTCCCTGTGGGAGCGGGTTCACCCGCGAAAGCGTCAGCACAAGCAACAGAGTTGTCTGATCTGACGCATTCGCGGGTAAACCCGCTCCTACAAGGGGCCAATCCCATCTTCAGAGTGGCGCAAGAATCCAGCTGTTGTGGGAGCCTCCCATGTTGAACACCCTTCTACCAATCCTGCTGTTCGCTGCCCTTGGCCTGGCAGTGCTCGGCGCCCTGCGCCGGGTGCGCATGTGGCGGCGTGGCCGGCCGTCCAAGGTCAACCTGATCGGCGGCCTGCTGGCCATGCCGCGCCGCTACCTGGTGGACCTGCACCATGTGGTCGAGCGCGACAAGTACATGTCCAAGACCCACGTGGCCACCGCTGGCGGCTTCGTGCTGTCGGCCGTGCTGGCGATCCTGGTGCACGGCTTCGGCTTGCAGAGCAAGATCCTCGGCTACGCGTTGCTGGTGGCCACGGTGATCATGTTCAGCGGCGCCATCTTCGTCTTCAAGCGCCGCCTCAACCCGCCTTCGCGCCTGTCCAAGGGCCCGTGGATGCGCCTGCCGAAGAGCTTGCTGGCGTTTGCCGTTAGCTTCTTCATCGCCACCTTGCCGGTTGCCGGCATCCTGCCGGCCAACACCGGTGGCTGGGTGATGGTGGGCATTCTCGGTCTGGGCGTGCTGTGGGGCGTGTCGGAGCTGTTCTTCGGCATGACCTGGGGCGGCCCGATGAAACACGCCTTCGCCGGTGCCCTGCACCTGGCCTGGCACCGCCGCGCCGAACGCTTTGGCGGCGGCCGTTCCACCGGCCTCAAGCCGCTGGACCTGGAAGACCCGAACGCGCCGCTGGGCGTGGAAAAGCCGGTGGACTTCACCTGGAACCAGCTGCTGGGCTTCGACGCCTGCGTGCAGTGCGGTAAATGCGAAGCCATGTGCCCGGCCTTTGCCGCCGGCCAGCCGCTGAACCCGAAAAAGCTCATCCAGGACATGGTCATCGGCCTGGCCGGTGGCACCGACGCGCAGTTCGCCGGCAGCCCATACCCGGGCAAACCGATCGGTGAACATGGCGGCCACCCGCACCAGCCGATCGTCAATGGCCTGGTCGACGCCGAAACGCTGTGGTCGTGCACCACTTGCCGTGCCTGCGTCGAGGAGTGCCCGATGATGATCGAGCACGTCGATGCCATCGTCGACATGCGTCGTCACCTCACCCTGGAAAAAGGCGCTACCCCGAACAAGGGCGCCGAAGTGCTGGACAACCTGATCGCTACCGATAACCCGGGCGGCTTCGCCCCAGGCGGGCGCATGAACTGGGCCGCCGACCTCAACCTGCAACTGCTGTCGGAGGTGAAAACCACCGAGGTGCTGTTCTGGGTCGGTGACGGTGCCTTCGACATGCGCAACCAGCGCACCCTGCGCTCGTTCGTCAAAGTGCTCAAGGCGTCGGGCGTGGACTTTGCCGTGCTCGGCCTGGAAGAGCGCGACAGCGGCGACGTGGCACGCCGACTGGGTGATGAAGCGACCTTCCAGCAATTGGCCAAACGCAATATCCAGACCCTGGCCAAGTACAAGTTCCAGCGCATCGTCACCTGCGACCCGCACAGCTTCCACGTGCTGAAGAACGAGTACGGCGCCCTGGGCGGCGACTACCAGGTGCAGCACCACAGCACCTACATCGCCGAATTGATCGCGGCCAACAAGCTCAACCTCGGCCAGCACAAGGGCGGCAGCGTCACCTACCACGACCCGTGCTACCTGGGTCGTTACAACGGTGAGTACGAAGCTCCGCGTGCCGTGCTCAAGGCCCTGGGTATCGAAGTGCGCGAGATGCAGCGCTCGGGCTTCCGTTCCCGTTGCTGCGGCGGTGGTGGCGGTGCGCCGATCACCGACATCCCTGGCAAGCAGCGTATCCCGGACATGCGCATGGACGACATCCGCGAGACCGAGGCCGAGCTGGTAGCTGTGGGTTGCCCACAGTGCACCGCCATGCTCGAAGGTGTGGTCGAACCGCGCCCGCAGATCAAGGACCTGGCCGAACTGGTGGCCGACGTGCTGATCGAAGAGGACGCGCCCTCTGCCCCAAAGCCGCAAACGGCCAAACGTGAACCTGCGGAGGTGCACTGATGAGCGACATTATCCGCCGCGACCCACGCGCCGAGTGGATCGCCCGTAACCGTCTGCACCCGCTGCATGCAGCGATGCAGACGCAGCAGACCAGCTGGATGGGGCCCAACGGCCTCATCCGCAAGAACCCCCACGCGATTGCCGCAGGCTTCATCGGCCCGGCCGGCATCAAGCGCATCGACCGCAGCGGCGCCCAGCAGGGCACCGCCGTGGGCGGGCGACGCACGGCGGCGGCCGAAGTCAAGCTGCCGCTGCACCAGGTGCCGGCGCCGGCGTTCTACATCGCCGTGGTGCCGGACATGGTCGGTGGCCGCCTGAGCAGCCACGACCGCGACCTGCTCGGCCTGGCCCACAGCCTGGCCGGCAGCGACGGTGCGGTGCTGGCAGTGGTGTTTGGCGAGCACAAGGAAAGCAACTTTTCCACAGCCGGGGTCGACCGCCTGCTGGTCATCGAAGGCGAGGCTTTCGAAGGTTATGCACCGGAGCAACTGGTACAAGGCTTGCGGGCTGTGGATAACCAGTTCACCCCGCGCCACTGGCTGCTGCCCGACAGCCGCACCGGTGGCGGCGAACTGGGCCGGCGCCTGGGCGCGGCACTGGGCGAGCGCCCGGCAACGCGGGTATGGCAGGTCAAAGACGGCCAGTGCATCGGCCGTGCCGGTGCCGGCCAGCAAGACCTGCAACGCGCCGTACCACGCTTGATCCTGGCGGCGGCCGAGTGCGCCGAGCCAGTCAGCGAAACCCGTCACGAAGCGCTGCCGGTGGAGTTGTCCACAAGCGTGGCGCGCAGCCTGTCGCGCATCGAAGACCTCGGCTCGGTGGCCGTGGACCCGGCCACCATTGCCATGGCTGAAGCCGAGTTCATCGTCTCGGGCGGCAACGGGGTCAAGGACTGGGACCTGTATCACAAGGCCACCGCGGCCCTTGGCGCCACCGAAGGCGCCTCGCGGGTGGCGGTGGACGACGGCTTCATGCCGCGCAACCGCCAGGTGGGTGCCACCGGTACCTGGGTTACCGCGCGGGTCTACGTGGCTGTGGGTATCTCGGGCGCGATCCAGCACCTGCAGGGCATCGGCGCCTGCGACAAGGTGGTGGCGATCAACATGGACCCGGGCTGCGACATGATCAAACGGGCCGACCTGTCGGTGATTGGTGACAGTTCGGCGATTCTCCAGGCACTGATCGAGGCTGTGGACAACTACCGCAGCGGCGGCCAGCGCGACGCGGCATAAGGGCACGAGCATGAGTACGAAAGTGATCAGCCTGGTTTCCATCGGTGCCCACCCCAGCTCCGGTCGCGCTCGCCGCGCCGAGCAGGATGCGCGCGCCGTGGAGCTGGGTTTGCAGCTGGCGGGGGGTAACTTGCAGGTGGTGCATGCCGGCGACCCACGGGAAGAGGCGCTGCGCGCCTACCTGGGGATGGGCCTGGACCATCTGGATGTGCTGGAGCAGCCGGCCGGTGCCGACGTGCTGGGCGTGCTCGGGGATTACCTGCGCGATGCCGGGGCACAGCTGGTGCTGACCGGCAGCCAGGCCGAGACTGGCGAAGGGTCGGGCATGTTGCCGTTCCTGTTGGCCGAAAAGCTCGGCTGGCCACTGATTGTGGGGTTGGCTGAAGTGGAGTCGATCGACAACGGCACCGCCCAGGTATTGCAGGCGCTGCCGCGCGGTCAGCGGCGTCGACTGAAGGTACGCCTGCCGCTGCTGGCGACTGTGGATAACGCTGCGCCCAAGCCACGCCAGAGCGCTTTCGGGCCGGCGCGTCGGGGTGTGTTGGCGGCACGCAACGTGGCTATCGTCGAGGACGAACTGCTGGCCGAAGCCGAACTGCAGCCAGCCCGCCCACGGCCCAAGCGGCTTAAGGTGATCAAGGCCAAGAGCGGTGCCGACCGGATGAAGGCGGCGACGGCCAAGGCCAGTGGTGGCGGTGGCAAGGTGTTGAAGGACGTTTCTGCACAGGAAGGCGCCGAGGCCATCCTCAAGCTGCTGGTGGAAGAAGGCGTGCTGCGCTAGAGCCTCACGCGGTCCCGGTGTAGGAGCGGCCTTGTGTGGCGATGGGCTGCGCAGCAGCCCCAGCAATCTTGACTCGTAGTCGAGATCCTGGGGCCGCGTTGCTGCCCATCGCGACACAAGGCCGCTCCTACATTCAATACTCAGCATCCATCCGAGCGCTTTTGCCCACCAAATCTGTTCGCCAAGGTGTGGATAAAGTGTTGGCGCATGGCCGCAGCCCTTGTCTGACGTGGCCTCCAAGCGTTTGATCAAAAAACGATCAGTCTTATCCCTGCCTTCGCATGCAAAGCACGGCAGCACCCTGCCGATTTTGCCCACAATCGCTGTTAGCCGGTCTGTGGATAATCTGTTCGGCAACACCTGTAAGCGGTGTAGTCAAAGGCTTTGGCAGATCTGTTCAAAAATTGAACAATCCCGCCCGGATGCTACGCGATGCCTGAAAATCAAGCCCTTGGGTCACTTATCAACAGGGCGATCGCAAAAAGCTCATTGGTTGCCCACAAAGTCTGTTGGTGTTTCTGTGGACAAGATGTATGAACTCCGCTGTAGGCCAGTTAATACGCGACCTTGGCTGATATGGTCAAATAATGATCAAGGTCCTACCTGACATTTTTGCCAGTACGCGAATGTTCAACCAACCATTACCGTATCCACAGGTCTTCGTATTTGTGAATAACTCATGGCGACATACCTGCTAAATGCCGATCGGCAGCACTCTGTACTGGGTGCGCATCTCGGCGGCCCGCGTGCTTATGCGCCTTATGGAGTCATGAGCGCCGCCTGCGCACCAGGGCTGGCATTTTGTGGAGAGTATCGGGACCCAGTGACTGGGAATTACCCACTGGGAAATGGCCATCGTACCTACACACCCTCGCTCATGCGTTTCCAGTCACCGGACACGCAAAGCCCGTTCGGCGAGGGCGGGCTCAATGCTTATTTGTACTGCCTTGGTGACCCGGTCAACCACCGCGATCCCACAGGGCAGAAGGCAGAGGATTATCTACTGCCAGTGCTGAGTATCCTTACCAACGTGCTAGGTCTGTTTATCAGCGCGCTACGATTCAGAGCTTTCGTCAAGCAGGTGGGTGCTAGTCGAAGAATTGCCGTGGAAAGCCTTTCACCGTCGATTATGCCGCCAACACGACAGGATTGGGCTTTGTCCAGCGTGAGTGCGGTCGCTGGCGTTGCGGGGTTGACCATTGGTGTTGTGAGAACGGCCGATCCTGAAAACAACTGGCAGACATGGGCCTTGGCTGCGCTGACCGTTGTGTCGCTCGCAACGACGGGCTATGAGGCATGGGGGCAGGCTCAGGAGAAGCCATGGAAAACGGACACGCCTGTCGCTTTGGGGCCGCGAGAATTTCCGCCTACCGCAAATGTGAACACTTCAGCGGCCGGTATCAGAGGCATAACCCCATCCTAGAAGTACGGATAGCGACATCTGTCGCTATCCGTATTTCCCGGGCAGTTACTGCGCCTGCACTTCTTTCAGGTAAGGCGCAGGTTCCGCGCCCAGATTGTTCAGCAAGCGCTGGCTATACCAGTCAATGAAGTTGACCACGCCAAACTCGTAGGTCTTCGAGTACGGGCCAGGCTGGTAAGCGGTGGAGTTGATACCGCGCTGGTTTTCTTCGGCCAGGCGACGGTCCTGATCGTTCGTCGCGTCCCACACCTTGCGCATCTGCTCAGGGTCGTAGTCCACGCCTTCCACGGCATCCTTGTGCACCAACCACTTGGTGGTGACCATGGTTTCCTGGGCGCTGATCGGCCACACGGTGAACACGATCATGTGGTCGCCCATGCAGTGGTTCCAGGAGTGCGGCAGGTGCAGGATGCGCATCGAGCCCAGGTCCGGGTTCTTGATGCGGCCCATCAGCTTCTTGCACGCCTGCTTGCCATCCATGGTCATCGACACGGTCCCCTTGAGCAGCGGCATACGCACGATACGGTTACGCAGGCCATGGCTCTTGTGCAGGTACGGGATCTTCTCGGCTTCCCAGGCAGCGGCGGAGGCGGCTACGTGGTCCTTGAAGGCCTGGTCGGCGCGAGGGTCGTTGGTGTCATCCCACTCCAGCAGGGTTTTCAGCAGCTCAGGGTGCGACCCATTGCAGTGGTAGCACTCGCGGTTGTTTTCCAGCACCAGTTTCCAATTGGCCTTTTCCATCAAGGTGGTTTGTACCGCCACCTTGGTGTTTTCCATGTCGTACGGTTCCATGTAGTGGTCCAGGGTGGCCAGGAACTCGTCGATGGCGGGCGGGTTTTCCGCCAGGCTGATGAAGATGTAGCCGCCAGCGACCTTCACGTTCACCGGCTTCAGGCCATACTGGTTCATGTCGAAGTCGGCGCCCATTTCAGTGCCGGCGAACAGCAAGCGGCCGTCCAGCTCGTAGGTCCACTGGTGGTAAGGGCAGACCAGCTTGGCCACCTTGCCTTTTTCGCTGGTGCACAGACGCGAGCCGCGGTGGCGGCAGACGTTATGGAAGGCATGCACCTTACCCTCGGCACCACGGATCACGATGATCGGGTTCTTGCCGATCTGCAGGGTCAGGAAGTTGCCCTTTGTCGGGATCTCGCTTACCAGCCCCGCGATCAGCCACTCCTTGTGGAAGATCTCCTGCATGTCGATCTGGAACAGACGCTCGTCGGTGTAGAAAGGCTGGGGCAGCGAGTAGGTGCGCTCGCGGGTCTGCAGCATCTCGGCGGTGGCCTTGCGTGCAGGTTCCAGTGGATCGCCCAGGCTCAGGGTTGCGGTGACGTCCATCGTGTATTCCTCGGGGCCGTGTGCGGCCGGCAAAAGGTGGCTAATCGTTGTTGTGGTGCCGCAAGGCTGCTCATCAGAAACAGCTAGTTGTTTTGCCGTGGAGTGTGCGTCCGAAGGCGTCATGAACCGTATCCATGGGCGACATGGCCGATTTGAATTACGACGCGCCAGCCCTTGCAGTGCGGGGCTGGTCGCGATAAGCACGCCGATGTCGCTGGCAGGAATGTACGTCGTCTTCAGCTTGCGCATTATCCAAGCCATAAAACGGCCAATAGTCGGCTGCTGGAGATGAACATGTCCGATACCTTCCTCAATCCGGTCACTACCCAGACCTGGGCCAACGGCCGCCACATCGTGCGCTGCGTCAAGGTCATCCAGGAGACCTGGGACGTGCGCACCTTCTGCTTCATGGCCGATCAACCGATCATGTTCTTCTTCAAGCCGGGGCAGTTCGTCACCCTGGAGCTGGAGATCGAAGGCAAGCCGGTGATGCGTTCCTACACCATCTCCAGTTCACCGTCGGTGCCCTACAGCTTCTCGATCACCGTCAAGCGTGTACCGGGCGGCCTGGTGTCCAACTTCCTCCACGACACCATGCACGAAGGCGCCGAGCTGCCGGTGCACGGCCCGGTGGGGCTGTTCAACGCCATCGATTTCCCGGCGCAGAAGGTGCTGTACCTCTCGGGCGGTGTCGGGATCACCCCGGTCATGTCGATGGCACGCTGGTTCTACGACACCAACGGCAATGTCGACATGGTGTTCGTGCACAGCGCCCGTTCGCCGAAGGACATCATCTACCATCGCGAGTTGGAGCAGATGGCCTCGCGCATCCCCAATTTCAGCCTGCACATCATTTGTGAAAAGCATGGCCTGGGTGAGCCGTGGGCGGGTTATCGCGGTTACCTCAACCAGCGCCTGATGGAGCTGATCGCGCCGGACTACATGGACCGTGTGGTGTTCTGCTGCGGCCCGACGCCATACATGACTGCGGTCAAGCGCATGCTCGAAGCGGTCGGCTTCGACATGAAGAACTATCACGAGGAATCGTTCGGTGCGACGCCGCCTGAGGCCAAGGCCGATGCGGTGGAGCATGCCGAGCAGGCTGCCGACGCGCCGGAACTGGATGCGGCCGACCTCAACCTGGTGGAGTTCATCGGCAGCGAGAAGAGCATCCGCATCGCCCCGGGCGAGACCGTGCACGCGGCGGCCGCCAAGGTTGGCCTGATGATCCCGAAAGCCTGCGGTATGGGCATTTGCGGCACCTGCAAGGTGCTCAAGCTGGGCGGCGAAGTGGAGATGGAGCACAACGGCGGCATTACCGAAGAGGACGAAGCCGAGGGCTACATCCTGTCGTGCTGCAGTGTGCCGAAAGGAGATGTGCGGATCGATTACTGATCCGGTGTTCCCAGGGCCGCAAAGCGGCCCTGTTCTGTTTCACAACTGGTATTTCCGACAGTTCCAGATTACCCGAGGTACCAAATAGAATTGCCTCAGTCCTCTTTGAGTATTGAGCATGAACCGTTGCCATTTGCTAGTTGTTGATATGAGCGGTTCAGTGTTTTACGGCAGCCACTGCAGAACACACGGCGCATATGACCCCTATGGTGCACATCCAGGCAATGCTGCTTGGGTACTCGCATTTAATGGCGAGCGCCGAGATAACCTCACAGGCTTTTATCTGCTCGGCAATGGCAGAAGAGCATATAGCTCCGCATCAAGGCGATTCTTGTCTGCAGACCAGCTAAGCCCATTTTCCAAGGGGGGTATCAATGCTTATGCCTATTGCTTGGGAGATCCGGTTAACAGGCAAGATCCGAGCGGAGCATTCAGCATTCTCTCGTTTCTCAAAAGCGCGATATGGCTAGGCTCGCGGATTAAAGCAGCTTGGGCTCGTCCAGCTAGATTGAAGGTGTTGGCTGAAGCGGCTCAATGGACGGCCGGTATCGGAGGCAGCCTGGCTTTTTACGGAGTACCTGGTGGTAAAGAGTTGGCGACTGCTGGGAGTATTGTGAAGGTCGGGTTAAAAGGACTTTCGGTCGGCAGGTCGCTGAAGAAACAGGTTGAGAATAGTTCTGGGCCTCTCATGATGGATTTGGCTGGGGCTGAATTTTCGCCCTTCGTTGGCCCTACCACCGCCAGCGAGTCTCCAAGCCCCTTGGAGCTTGCTGAACAGATCAGGGCTGTATCTCGTCCAACCCATTAAAGTCCAAGGCAAGGCGTGACAAATCTGCAATCACCGCACGGGCCTGTCGCGCCCCGGTAGCACTCTGCACTGACATGTCATTGATGTTCGCCAGGTTGCGTCCACTTTCCGCGTCACTTCTTCCACAGCGCTGATCATCTCGATGAGGGTGCTGGCCGCCTGTTCGATTTCGTTGTTCTGCTGCTGGCCGCGGGCGCTTTCGTCTGTCCTTTTCCTGACCGGCGGTTGACCCAGGTCGGAACAAGGGGCCGGCTACCCTGTCAATCTGCGGGTTAGACACTTTGTGAATCCGATATTTAATGGCGATGGGCCGCACTTTTCTTTATCGTGTGCGCCCCTCGCAACAACCTGAGATAGACCCATGCTGGAAGCTTCCCTGAATCAAATCGAGCAACTGGTCAGCGACCTGATGCAGAAGAACGCTCAACTCACCGAGCAGAACGCCGCCCTCGGTCAGGAACTGGCCCAGGCCAAGGAAGAGAACGAAACCCTGCAGCTGTCGCTGATGGAGCAGGAAGAGAAGAACGGCAGCACGGCCGCACGCCTGCAGGCCCTGCTCGAGCGCGCCAACGCCGGCGTCGTAGGCGCATGACACTTCGAGCGCAGCCGATCAATGTCGTGTCGATCCTCGGCAACGACTATTCGATCAAGGCGCCTGAAGGCCAGGAAGCGACCCTGGCCCAGGCGGTGCAGATGCTCAACACCGCCCTGGCCCAGACCAAGCGTCAGTACCCGACCCTGATCGGCGACAAGCTGCTGGTGCTGGCCGCGCTGAACCTGTGTTCGCGGCAGATCGAGCTGCAGGATGAGCACCGCAAGACGCTGGAGCGTACCCAGGCGCAGATCGATGCCACGGTGGATGCCATCGTGCGGACCATAGCCGAACAATAAGGCCTTACATCGTCCTCTGTGGGAGCGGATTCACCCGCGAATGCGTCAGTGTATTCAGCATCGCATTCGCGGGTAAACCCACAGGGTATCTGATTGCTTCAGGTCACTGGATTAAATGGATACGCAAGTGTATACACTTTCCGCAAAACAATAATTATGCGGGGAGTAGGGCATGCGTATCTGGCGTAAAAGCATCCAGTGGCAGTTGATCTCCAGCATGGGCGCAGCCCTGCTGGCGAGCATCCTGGTGGTGGTCATCATTTTCACGGTGGCGCTAAACCGTCTCACCGAACGCTATCTGGTCGATACCGCGCTGCCCGCCAGCATCGAGGCCATCCGCAACGACATCGAGCGCATGCTCGGACAGCCGCTGGTGGCGGCGGCGGATATTGCCGGCAACACCCTGCTGCGCGACTGGCTTGCCGCCGGTGAAGACCCCGCCCATGCCGCTCCATTCATCGAGTACCTGACCGCCGCCAAGCAGCGCAACCAGGCCTTCACCACCTTGTTCGTCTCGACCGACACCGGCCACTACTACAACGAGAATGGCCTGGACCGTACCCTCAGTCGCAGCAATCCCAAGGACAAATGGTTCTACGGCTACATCGACAGCGGTGCCGAACGCCTGATCAACATCGACATCGACGGTGCCACCGGCGAGCTCGCGCTGTTCATCGATTATCGCGTGGAAAAGAATGGCCAACTGGTCGGTGTGGCCGGTATGGGCCTGCGCATGACCGAACTGTCGAAGCTGATCCATGACTTCAAATTTGGCGAGCACGGTAAAGTGTTCCTGGTGCGTAACGATGGCCTGATCCAGGTTCATCCGGACGCTGCCTTCAGCGGCAAACGCCAGCTCACCGAACAGCTCGGCGCGGATGCCGCCAAGGTGCTGATGACCGGCGGCGAAGGCCTGCGCAGCAGCCGCTTCAGCCGTGACGGCGAAAGCTACCTGGCGCTCGGCCTGCCCCTGCGCGACCTCAACTGGACCCTGGTGGCCGAGGTGCCGGAGGAGGAAATCTACGCGCCAATGCACCAGGCGGTATGGCTGACCAGCCTGATCGGTGGTGCCGTGGCCCTGGTGTCGCTGTTGCTGGTGGTGCTGCTGGCGCGTGGTCTGGTGCGGCCGATCCGCCGCGTCACAGCGGCGTTGGTGCAGATTGGCAGTGGCGCGGGTGACCTGAGCCATCGGCTGGACGATTCACGCCAGGACGAACTGGGTGACCTGGCGCGTGGCTTCAACCGCTTCCTCGACAGCCAGCGCCGGTTGATCGGCGAGGTATTGCACACTTCCGAGCGGCTGCACCTGGCGGTCGAGCAGGTGACACAGGTGGTGGACAACACCGCCGAGCGTTCCGGGCGCCAGCAGGAAATGACTGAAATGGTCGCTACCGCCGTGCACGAAATGGGTTTGACCGTGCAGGACATTGCCCGCAATGCCGGTGATGCGGCCCAGGCCTCGCAGTCGGCGAGGGACGAAGCCTTGCAGGCGCGTGAAGTGGTGCAGCGCTCGATCCGTGGTATCGAGGGGATGTCGGGTGATATCGGCAAGGCTGCCGAGGCAGTCAGCCAACTTGCCGATGAAGTAGCCTCGATCGACGAAGTTCTTGCGGTTATTCGTAGTATTTCCGAGCAAACCAACCTGCTGGCGCTGAATGCCGCCATCGAGGCGGCCAGGGCAGGGGAGATGGGCCGTGGATTTGCCGTGGTGGCCGATGAGGTGCGTACCTTGGCCCGGCGCACGCAGCTGTCCACCGACGAAGTGCAGCAGATGATCCAGCGCTTGAAGCAGGGCGCGGGTTCGGCTGTGAGTTCGATGCAGGCTGGGCAGCAGGCGACGGGTAGCGGGGTGGAGTCTAGCCAGCGCACCGGAGCGTCATTGGGGGCGATCACTGACCAGGTCGAGCACATCAGCGACATGAACCATCAGGTAGCTACTGCGACCGAAGAGCAGTCGGCGGTGACCGAGGAGATCAATCGTACGGTGCAGGGGATTTCCGACCTGGCGCGGGAGACCGCGGCGGAGGTGCAGGGCTGTCGTGAAGAGTGCCAGGCGCTGCGTGGCTTGGCGGATGACCTGGCGCGGCAGATGGGTGGGTTCAGGCTTTAGATCAGTGTTGGCTTCTTCGCGGGTAAATCCGCTCCCACAGGTTCATCATTGCTCTTGAGGGCAGAGCTGTACCTGTAGCTCCCACAGGCTCACCTCAGGCCTTGAAACCTGCGCGATCCCTGTGGGAGCGGGTTTACCCGCGAATGCGGCCTGTCAGGCGCTGATGATGGCGCGGATATCCGCCGCCAGCTCGCGCACCCGCTCTTCCTCGGTATCCCACGAGCACATGAACCGCGCCCCGCCGCTACCAATGAAGGTATAGAACCGCCATCCCCTGCTGCGCAGTGCCTCGATCGCATGCTCCGGCATCTGCAGGAACACCCCGTTGGCCTCAACCGGGAACATCAGATCCACTCCCGGCAAGTCACTCACCAGCGAGGCGAGCAGCTGCGCGCAATGGTTGGCATGCGTGCCATGGCGCAGCCAGGCGCCATCTTCCAGCAGGCCCACCCAAGGCGCCGACAGGAAGCGCATCTTCGATGCCAATTGCCCGGCCTGCTTGCAGCGGTAGTCGAAGTCCTCGGCCAGTTGGCGGTTGAAGAACAGGATCGCCTCGCCCACCGCCATGCCGTTCTTGGTGCCGCCAAAGCACAGTACATCGACACCGGCCTTCCAGGTCAGCTCTGCCGGGCTGCAGCCCAGGAACGAGCAGGCATTGCTGAAGCGGGCACCGTCCATGTGCAGGTTCAGTCCCAGCTCCTTGCAGGTGGCGCTGATCGCCTTCAGCTCATCGGGGCGATAGACGGTGCCCACCTCGGTGGCCTGGGTAATGGTCACCACCCGTGGCTTGGGGTAGTGGATGTCCTGGCGCTTCAGCGCCACTTCGCGGATCGACTGTGGTGTCAGCTTGCCGTTGACGCTGGGCGCGGTCAGCAGCTTGGAGCCGTTGGAGAAGAACTCCGGCGCACCGCACTCGTCGGTTTCGACGTGGGCGGTCTCGGAGCAGATCACGCTATGGTAGCTCTGGCACAGCGAGGCCAGGGCCAGGGAGTTGGCGGCGGTGCCGTTGAAGGCGAAGAACACCTCGCAGTCGGTTTCGAACAGCTTGCGGAAGTATTCCGCGGCGCGTTCGGTCCACTGGTCGTCGCCGTAGGCGCGGTCGTGGCCATGGTTGGCCTTTTCCATCGCTGCCCAGGCTTCGGGGCAGATGCCGGAATAGTTGTCGCTGGCGAATTGTTGGCTCTTATCTGTCATGACACTGTCCTGTGAACGACGCAGAACAGCACTCTAAACCATCGATTCAGCAGTTGCCTATACAAGCGGTGCAGCGTTTGATTTCGGCATTGCCTGTACTGGCCTATTCGCGGCTAAAGCCGCTCCCACTGGGAGATTGCAAGCATTGAGGCAGCGCCGTACCTGTGGGAGCGGGTTCACCCGCGAAAGGGCCGGCACGGTCAACACAAAAGCGAATGTCGTAAACGCGCCATTGCAAGGCGTGCGCAGGCATCTGACCCGCCCCGGCCAGTCATAACATCGCCACAAAGGGCCACAGTGCCCCACGACAAAAAACGATCGCTGCCGGGAGATACACGATGTTCAGCAAGCAAGACCAGATTCAGGGTTACGACGATGCACTGCTGGCGGCGATGAATGCCGAAGAGCAGCGCCAGGAAGACCACATCGAGCTGATCGCCTCGGAAAACTACACCTCCAAGCGCGTGATGCAGGCCCAAGGCAGCGGCCTGACCAACAAGTACGCCGAAGGCTACCCGGGCAAGCGCTACTACGGTGGCTGCGAGCACGTGGACAAGGTAGAAGCCCTGGCCATCGAGCGCGCCAAGCAGCTGTTCGGTGCCGACTACGCCAACGTCCAGCCGCACTCCGGCTCCTCGGCCAACGGCGCCGTCTACCTAGCCCTGCTGCAGGCTGGTGACACCATCCTCGGCATGAGCCTGGCCCACGGCGGCCACCTGACCCACGGTGCCAAGGTGTCGTCTTCGGGCAAACTTTACAACGCTGTGCAATACGGCATCGACACCAACACCGGCCTGATCGACTACGACGAAGTCGAGCGCCTGGCTGTCGAGCACAAGCCAAAAATGATCGTTGCCGGCTTCTCGGCCTACTCCAAGACCCTCGACTTCCCACGCTTCCGCGCCATCGCCGACAAGGTCGGTGCGCTGCTGTTCGTCGACATGGCCCACGTAGCCGGCCTGGTTGCCGCTGGCCTGTACCCGAACCCGATTCCGTTCGCCGATGTGGTTACCACCACCACTCACAAGACCCTGCGCGGCCCACGCGGCGGCCTGATCCTGGCCAAGTCGAACGAAGAGATCGAGAAGAAGCTGAACGCCGCGGTGTTCCCCGGCGCCCAGGGCGGCCCGCTGATGCACGTGATCGCCGCCAAGGCGGTTTGCTTCAAGGAAGCGCTGGAGCCTGAATTCAAGGCCTACCAGCAACAAGTGATCGAAAACGCCCAGGCCATGGCCCAGGTGTTCATCGACCGCGGCTACGACGTGGTTTCCGGTGGCACCGACAACCACCTGTTCCTGGTCAGCCTGATCCGCCAGGGCCTCACCGGCAAAGATGCCGACGCCGCCCTGGGCCGCGCGCACATCACCGTCAACAAGAACGCCGTGCCGAATGACCCGCAGTCGCCATTCGTCACCTCGGGCCTGCGTATCGGCACCCCGGCCGTCACCACCCGCGGCTTCAAGGTCGCTCAGTGCGTGGCCCTGGCCGGCTGGATCTGCGACATCCTCGACAACCTCGGTGACGCAGACGTCGAAGCCGATGTGGCGAAGAACGTCGCGGCCCTGTGCGCAGATTTCCCTGTTTACCGCTGAGTGGAGCCACACACCATGCAACGTTACTCGGGCTTCGGCCTTTTCAAGCACTCCCTCAGCCACCACGAGAACTGGCAGCGCATGTGGCGCACGCCAACCCCTAAAAAGGTCTACGACGTGGTTATCGTCGGCGGTGGCGGCCATGGCCTTGCCACGGCCTACTACCTGGCCAAAGAGCACGGCATCACCAACGTTGCCGTGATCGAGAAGGGCTACCTGGGCGGCGGCAACACCGCCCGTAACACCACCATCGTGCGTTCCAACTACCTGTGGGACGAGTCGGCGCACCTGTACGAGCACGCCATGAAGCTGTGGGAGGGCCTGTCCCAGGACCTCAACTACAACGTGATGTTCTCCCAGCGCGGCGTGTACAACCTGTGCCACACCCTGCAGGACATGCGTGACTCCGAGCGCCGGGTCAGCGCCAACCGCCTGAACGGCGTGGACGGCGAGTTGCTCAACACCGCCCAGGTCGCGGCCGAGATCCCGTACCTGGATTGCTCGAAGAACACCCGCTACCCGATCCTTGGTGCTACCGTGCAGCGCCGTGGCGGCGTGGCCCGTCACGACGCCGTGGCCTGGGGCTTCGCCCGTGCCGCCGACGCCCTGGGCGTGGACCTGATCCAGCAGACCGAAGTGATCGGCTTCCGCAAGGAAAACGGCGCGGTCATCGGTGTCGAAACCAACAAAGGCTTCATCGGCGCCAAGCGCGTCGGCGTGGTCACCGCCGGTAACTCCGGGCACATGGCCAAGCTGGCCGGCTTCCGCCTGCCGCTGGAATCGCACCCGCTGCAAGCACTGGTATCCGAGCCGATCAAGCCGATCATCGACAGCGTGATCATGTCCAACGCCGTGCACGGCTACATCAGCCAGTCCGACAAGGGCGACCTGGTGATCGGTGCCGGTATCGACGGCTGGGTCGGCTACGGCCAGCGCGGTTCGTACCCGGTGATCGAGCACACCCTGCAGGCCATCGTCGAGATGTTCCCCAACCTCTCGCGCGTGCGCATGAACCGCCAGTGGGGCGGCATCGTCGATACCTCGCCGGACGCTTGCCCGATCATCACCAAGACCCCGGTCAAGAACATGTTCTTCAACTGCGGTTGGGGTACTGGCGGCTTCAAGGCGACCCCGGGTTCGGGCAACGTCTTCGCCGCGAGCCTGGCCAAGGGCGAAATGCACCCACTGGCCGCGCCGTTCTCCATGGACCGTTTCTACAACGGCGCACTGATCGACGAACACGGCGCCGCCGCCGTCGCCCACTAACCGGAGACACCGTCATGTTGCATATTTTCTGTCCCCACTGCGGCGAGCTGCGCTCCGAAGAAGAGTTCCATGCCTCTGGCCAGGCGCACATCGCCCGCCCGCTGGACCCTAACGCCTGCTCCGACGAGGAGTGGGGTACCTACATGTTCTACCGTGACAACCCACGCGGTATTCACCACGAACTGTGGGACCACGTTGCCGGCTGCCGCCAGTATTTCAACGTCACCCGTGACACCGTGACCTACGAGATTCTGGAAACCTACAAGATTGGCGAGAAGCCGCAAGTGACCGCCAGCGGCAAGCAGAGCAGCGCCGCGTCGACCGTCAAAGGCCAAGGGGAAAAAGTATGAGCCAGACCTATCGCCTCGCCAGCGGCGGCCGTATCGACCGCAGCAAGGTCCTTAACTTCAGCTTCAACGGCAAGACCTACCAGGGTTATGCCGGTGACAGCCTGGCCGCCGCGTTGCTGGCCAACGGCGTCGACATCGTCGGCCGCAGCTTCAAGTATTCGCGTCCACGCGGCATCATCGCCGCCGGTACCGAAGAGCCGAACGCCATCCTGCAGATCGGCTCCAGCGAAGCCACCCAGATCCCCAACGTGCGTGCCACCCAGCAGGCGCTGTACGCAGGTCTTGTAGCTACCAGCACCAACGGCTGGCCGAACGTCAACAACGACGTCATGGGCATCCTGGGCAAGGTTGGCGGCAGCATGATGCCGCCGGGCTTCTACTACAAAACCTTCATGTACCCGAAATCGTTCTGGATGACTTACGAGAAGTACATCCGCAAAGCCGCTGGCCTTGGCCGCGCGCCACTGCAGAACGACCCGGACAGCTACGACTACATGAACCAGCACTGCGACGTGCTGATCGTCGGTGCCGGCCCTGCCGGCCTGGCCGCTGCCCTGGCCGCTGGCCGCAGCGGTGCCCGCGTGATCCTGGCTGACGAGCAGGAAGAGTTCGGCGGCAGTCTGCTCGACACCCGCGAAACCCTCGACGGCAAGCCTGCTGCCGATTGGGTCAGCGCCGTGGTGAAGGAGCTGGAAAGCCTGCCGGAAGTGACCCTGCTGCCACGTGCCACGGTCAACGGCTACCACGACCATAACTTCCTGACCATCCACGAGCGCCTCACCGACCACCTCGGCGACCGCGCCCCGATCGGCCAGGTACGCCACCGCGTGCACCGCGTCCGCGCCAAGCGCGTGGTGCTGGCAGCCGGCGCCCACGAGCGCCCGCTGGTGTACGGCAACAACGACCTGCCGGGCAACATGCTGGCCGGTGCCGTGTCCACCTACGTACGCCGCTACGGCGTGGCTCCGGGCCGCAAGCTGGTGCTGTCGACCAACAACGACCACGCCTACCGTGCCGCGCTGGACTGGCACGACGCCGGCCTGCAAGTGGTCGCCATTGCCGACGCCCGCCACAACCCGCGTGGCTCGCTGGTTGAAGAAGCACGTGCCAAAGGTATCCGCATCCTCACTTCCAGCGCCGTGATCGAGGCCAAGGGCAGCAAGCACGTCACCGGCGCCCGCGTGGCCGCCATCGATGTGCAGGCACACAAGGTCACCAGCCCTGGCGAAACCCTCGAGTGCGACCTGATCGCCACCTCCGGCGGCTACAGCCCGATCGTGCACCTGGCTTCGCACCTGGGCGGTCGCCCGGTATGGCGTGAAGACATCCTCGGCTTCGTACCGGGCGATGCTCCGCAGAAACGCGAATGCGTGGGTGGCATCAACGGCGTCTACGCCCTGGGCGACGTGATCGCCGATGGCTTCGAAGGCGGCGTTCGCGCAGCCACCGAAGCGGGCTTCAAGGCCACCGTTGGCAGCCTGCCAAAAACCGTTGCGCGCAAGGAAGAGGCCACCGTGGCACTGTTCCAGGTGCCGCACGACAAGGGCACTGCCCGCGCACCCAAGCAGTTCGTCGACCAGCAGAACGACGTCACCGCGGCCGCCATCGAACTGGCCACCCGCGAAGGCTTCGAGTCGGTCGAGCACGTAAAACGCTACACCGCGCTGGGCTTCGGTACCGACCAGGGCAAACTGGGCAACATCAACGGCCTGGCCATCGCCGCCCGTTCGATCGGCATTACCATCCCGGAAATGGGCACCACCATGTTCCGCCCCAACTACACGCCGGTTACCTTCGGTGCGGTAGCGGGCCGTCACTGTGGTCACCTGTTCGAGCCCGTACGCTTCACCGCCCTGCATGCCTGGCACGTGAAGAACGGCGCCGAGTTCGAAGACGTCGGCCAGTGGAAACGCCCGTGGTACTTCCCGAAAGCCGGTGAAGACATCCACGCCGCCGTGACCCGTGAATGCAAGGCCGTGCGCGACAGCGTGGGCCTGCTGGACGCCTCGACCCTGGGCAAGATCGACATTCAGGGCCCGGATGCGCGTGAGTTCCTCAACCGCATCTACACCAACGCCTGGACCAAGCTCGACGTGGGCAAGGCCCGCTATGGCCTGATGTGCAAGGAAGACGGCATGGTCTTCGACGACGGCGTGACCGCCTGCGTCGGCGACAACCACTTCATCATGACCACCACCACAGGCGGCGCCGCCCGTGTGCTGCAGTGGATGGAGCTGTACCACCAGACCGAATGGCCGGAACTGAAGGTGTACTTCACCTCTGTCACCGACCACTGGGCCACCATGACCCTGTCCGGCCCCAACAGCCGCAAGCTGCTGAGCGAGCTGACCGACATCGACATGGACAAGGAAGCCTTCCCGTTCATGACCTGGAAGGAAGGCAACGTCGGCGGTGTACCGGCCCGGGTGTTCCGTATCTCGTTCACCGGCGAGCTGTCGTACGAAGTCAACGTGCAGGCCAACTACGCCATGGGCGTGCTGGAACAGATCATCGAGGCAGGCAAGAAGTACAACCTGACCCCGTACGGTACCGAAACCATGCACGTACTGCGTGCCGAGAAGGGCTTCATCATTGTTGGCCAGGATACCGACGGCTCGATGACCCCGGACGACCTGAACATGAGCTGGTGCGTAGGCCGCAACAAGCCGTACTCGTGGATCGGCCTGCGTGGCATGAACCGCGAAGACTGCGTGCGCGAGAACCGCAAGCAACTGGTAGGCCTGAAGCCGGTCGACCCGAACCAGTGGCTGCCGGAAGGCGCCCAGCTGGTATTCGACCCGAAACAGCCGATCCCGATGGATATGGTTGGCCACGTCACCTCCAGCTATGCGTCCAACTCCCTGGGCTACTCGTTCGCCATGGGTGTGGTCAAAGGCGGCCTCAAGCGCATGGGCGAGCGCGTCTATTCGCCACAGGCGGATGGCAGCGTGATCGAGGCGGAGATCGTGTCTTCGGTGTTCTTCGATCCGAAGGGTGAGCGGCAGAACGTTTGAGGCTTCACCGGTAGCTCTGATTGGAATGCGGCCTCTGTGGGAGCGGGTTCACCCGCGAATGCGATGGTGGATTCACCGCCCTCTTCGCGGGTAAACCCGCTCCCACAATGGGTCTCCTCAGTCTGTGACTACAGGTTCTACCTCAGGTCTTCGCGATCAACAGAATTCAAGGCAGGTAAGAAATGAGCGCTATCAACGTCTTCCAGCAAAACCCCGGCGCCGAGGCCAAGGCCCAGTCGCCACTGCACCACGCCGACCTGGCCAGCCTGGTTGGCAAAGGCCGCAAGAACGCAGGCGTAACCCTGCGTGAACGCAAGTTCCTCGGCCACCTGACCATCCGTGGCGATGGCCACGACCCGGAATTCGCTGCCGGTGTGCACAAGGCCCTGGGCCTGGAGCTGCCAGTGGCCCTGACCGTGGTCGCCAACAACGAAATGTCGCTGCAATGGATGGGCCCCGACGAGTGGTTGCTGATCGTCCCGGGCGGCCAGGAGTTTGCCGTTGAGCAAAAGCTGCGCGCAGCCCTCGAAGGCCAGCACATCCAGGTGGTCAATGTCAGCGGCGGCCAGAGCCTGCTGGAACTGCGCGGCCCGAACGTGCGCGAAGTGCTGATGAAATCCACCAGCTATGATGTTCATCCGAACAACTTCCCGGTGGGCAAGGCAGTCGGCACCATCTTCGCCAAGTCGCAACTGGTGATCCGCCGCACCGCCGAAGATACCTGGGAGCTGGTGATTCGCCGCAGCTTCGCCGACTACTGGTGGCTGTGGCTGCAGGACGCTTCGGCCGAGTACGGCCTGAGCATCGAGGCTTAAGGAGAACAGAACATGAGTCGGGCACCGGATACCTGGATTCTCACCGCCGACTGCCCGAGCATGCTCGGCACCGTCGACGTGGTGACGCGTTACCTCTTCGAGCAGCGCTGCTACGTGACGGAGCACCACTCCTTCGATGACCGGCTGTCGGGGCGTTTCTTCATTCGCGTGGAGTTCCGCCAGCCGGATGATTTCGACGAAGCCGGCTTTCGGGCCGGCCTTGCCGAGCGCAGCGAGGCGTTCGGCATGACCTTCGAGCTGACCGCACCTAACCATCGCCCCAAGGTGGTGATCATGGTGTCCAAGGCCGACCACTGCCTTAACGACCTGCTGTATCGCCAGCGTATCGGTCAGCTGGCCATGGACGTGGTCGCGGTGGTGTCCAACCACCCTGATCTCGAACCCCTGGCACACTGGCACAAGATTCCTTACTACCACTTTGCCCTCGACCCCAAGGACAAGCCCGGGCAAGAGCGCAAGGTACTTCAGGTGATCGAGGAAACCGGTGCCGAACTGGTGATTCTTGCGCGCTACATGCAGGTGCTGTCACCGGAGCTGTGCCGGCGCCTGGATGGTTGGGCGATCAACATTCACCACTCGTTGCTGCCAGGGTTCAAGGGTGCCAAGCCTTATCACCAGGCGTACAACAAGGGCGTGAAGATGGTTGGCGCTACGGCGCACTACATCAACAACGACCTGGACGAAGGCCCGATCATCGCCCAGGGCGTGGAGGTGGTCGACCACAGTCATTACCCCGAAGACCTGATTGCCAAAGGGCGCGACATCGAGTGCCTGACCTTGGCGCGAGCGGTGGGGTATCACATCGAGCGACGAGTGTTCCTCAATGCGAACAGGACTGTGGTGCTCTGACCGCGTCTAGCTTTTATCGCGGGCATGGGCTTTCAGGGTTTCGCGGATGGCTGTAATGAACTTCTGGCGCATGTCCGCACCCAGTTTGTTACCTGGGATTGGATCGCCGTCGAGGTCCACCCAGTCTGCTTTGAACTCGTGAAGATCCATGTCTTCGGCTTCTTCGTCGAAGTCGTAGCCGGGACCATAAGCCGCGTAATAGAAGATCTTATCGGCGTCCAGAAAGTACCGCTGTTTGCCGAACAATGCTGCTTCGATGTCTGGGTCGAAGCCCTGCTGCTTGGCAGCCTCGACCCAGTAGGGCCAGAAGGCGTCTTCAGGGCGTTCAATATCTGTCATGGTGGTTCTCCAGTTTGATGGACGATGGGTTGCTGCATCCCTATCGAAACACCCGGCCGCCAACGTATTGCGGTAGATATTCATCGTCCTGCGCAAGCGCGCGACCACCACCTGGCCGATTGCCGTTCAGAGGCATTTGCCTGTCGTTTCCAGTCAGCGCATCCGGCCCCATCAGGCCCACAATTCCCTGCATTCCAGTAACACATGCCGCCCACGGATGGCGGCGCGTTCAACCACCGCTGCATAAATATAAATCAAGCGAGGTAAGAGCATGTCTGGCAATCGTGGAGTGGTATATCTCGGCGCCGGCAAGGTCGAGGTGCAGAAGATCGACTACCCGAAAATGCAGGACCCACGCGGCAAGAAGATCGAGCACGGCGTGATCCTGAAGGTGGTCTCCACCAACATCTGCGGCTCCGACCAGCACATGGTCCGTGGCCGCACCACTGCCCAGGTCGGCCTGGTACTGGGCCACGAAATCACCGGCGAGATCGTCGAGAAGGGCCGTGACGTCGAGCGCATGCAGATTGGCGACCTGGTCTCGGTGCCATTCAACGTCGCCTGTGGCCGCTGCCGCTCCTGCAAGGAAATGCACACCGGTGTCTGCCTCACCGTCAACCCTGCCCGCGCTGGCGGTGCCTACGGTTACGTCGACATGGGCGACTGGACCGGCGGCCAGGCCGAATACGTGCTGGTGCCGTACGCCGACTTCAACCTGCTGAAGCTGCCCGAGCGCGACAAGGCCATGGAAAAGATCCGTGACCTGACCTGTCTCTCCGACATCCTGCCGACCGGCTACCACGGTGCCGTGACTGCCGGCGTTGGCCCGGGCAGCACCGTCTACGTTGCTGGCGCCGGCCCGGTCGGTCTGGCTGCCGCTGCCTCGGCGCGCCTGCTGGGTGCTGCTTGCGTCATCGTCGGCGACCTCAACCAGGCCCGTCTGGCTCACGCCAAGTCCCAGGGCTTCGAAGTGGTCGACCTGTCCAAGGACACCCCGCTGCACGAGCAGATCGTCGATATCCTCGGCGAGCCTGAAGTGGACTGCGCCATCGACGCCGTTGGCTTCGAGGCCCGCGGCCATGGCCACGAAGGTGCCAAGCATGAAGCGCCGGCCACCGTGCTGAACTCGCTGATGCAGGTTACCCGCGTTGCCGGCAACATCGGTATCCCGGGCCTGTACGTGACCGAAGACCCGGGTGCAGTGGATGCTGCTGCCAAGATCGGCGCGCTGAGCATCCGCTTCGGCCTGGGCTGGGCGAAATCGCACAGCTTCCACACCGGCCAGACCCCGACCATGAAGTACAACCGCCAACTGATGCAGGCGATCATGTGGGACCGTATCAACATTGCCGAAGTGGTGGGTGTGCAGGTGATCAACCTCGACCAGGCGCCGGAAGGTTATGGCGAGTTCGATGCGGGTGTGCCGAAGAAGTTCGTGATTGACCCGCACAAGATGTGGGGGGCGGCGTAATCAGCGCCGATTAACAAGAGCCCCTCGAATCGAGGGGCTTTTTTGTGGCTGTTGCACTGATCTCAAGCCTGCACTGCCCCCTGTAGGAGCGCGTTAACCGGCCAAGCTATACAAGGCTCAGCGCATCATCCCCAACTGGGCATCATCCATCAGCGCCTTGGCCAACGCGCTCAGGTAATGTGAAGCCCAAAGCAACTGCGGCTTGTTGTCTATCAGTCCGTCAATGGTCATATCCCGCACATACCGCTACGGCTTCCTGATCGTACAACCGAAGTCCATTCAAATTTGGTGGACACCATGGCCTTCGGCGGTTGCGGCAGGAAGATCTATTGGCTGGACGAATACAATAAATCTGAGAAATGTATTGAACATTCAAAGCCGCTTGTAGAGGGCGACTTTGAAGTGTTCGCCCTCATGTTTTAATCAGCATCGAAGATGAGGTCCTCAAGCCTGCCAGGTCGCTCTCTCCAGGCGTCTCGACGAGCTTGCTGTCGGCCATCTCTGATCAGTCTCAAATAATTGCTTGCACCGCCATGAACTCCTATGCTGTTTATATCTTCTAATAGATCAAGCCTAGCTACAGCGCTTCTGCTGAAATTGCCCGGTACGCCGGAGAGTGTTCCCGCCCTCGCAGCGCTCATTGTTTGATTGTTTGCGGTTATTGCTTTTATGTATCTTTGAATGATTGGGGCTGTATAGCTATTGATGGATCTAGATGTATTTGAGAGTGCGGCTGCCTCTTGGTAGAATAGATTGCTAATAATGGCCTCGAATATATCGGGCTTTGTTATTTTACCAAAGTGATTTTCAGGTGTGGCAGAGTAGCGTGGGGCATTTGGACGCAATGCACTGGCATGCGAGGTGGTACGCGTGAGCGTGGAGGGCTTGAATTTATGAGGAAGCGCCACGGCAGAGTTCTTGCCTACCCTCATGGTCTGGCCATTTTTCAAATGTACGAGTGCATGACCTGTCGGGTCTGTATAGTTGACTGGATCTCCGCCGCAATATGCGTAACAGTTCGTTCCACCCTTTCCAAAGGGGCTGAGACTATCAGGTGATTGAAAGCGCATTAGATCCGGGGAGTATGCCCTATACGCCAATCCAAGGTGATAGACTCCTAATAGTATATCTATGAATTCGCCATTGAATCCTTGCAACGTCCGTTTGGACGGTAGGTTTCTCGAATGCCCAAAAGCGGCATATGCATACTCTTCTTTTTTTACGCTGTCATGGGCGTACATTATTGAGTTTTTCGTATCTGTCGCTAACAGTTCACGTTTTCGGGCGCTATCAGTAGAGGATTCAGCGAAAATATGTTTGGCGGACCGGAAAGTCGAGCGGTAATAATCGCCTATTTTTAAAGTGATGAGATGACCGCTTCGGTAGAAGAGGTGTGCCATGATAGTCCTCCAATAAATTGATTAAGCTAGCCTCGTGGTGCTTGGCGGTACGATGGCGGAGTCGCGGAAGTATAAATTAGACTAACTTCATGTATGTTGATTCTGCTACTGGCAAATTTGACAGTTGCTTTTCTGGAACGACATGGCTCTTTGGCCGTTCTCTGAGGAAATGTCCGATTGCACTGTGAGTAGCGCCATCAACTGATATTTTTGCTAGTAGACGGCATAACCTGAATGAGCGAGTGTATGGATAGAGGTGATCATGCTGCTGGAGGTGATAACTATGCCTATTGAACCTGTACCTGAACAAGGGATGCCTGAGGAATATGATGCCAAGTTGGAACTAGCCTTCGCTCAGTATTTCTATCAAGGTGATAATCTACATGCAAAAAACCAAGGCTATAAATGGCAATCGATTTATAGGTTCGAGCACGGCGTGCTTGCCCAGCGTGAAATTCATGACGGTCGATACGAGATAGGACTGCTTTATCATGATGAAAAATTATCTGTTTCGCGTGTGCCGAAATATGGAGCGAAATTTGGAGTCGCCTACGCGCCCTATGGTTGTGGATCCTTAGAAAATTTAAAAGATGCTTTGCTCGGGTTCAGTGGTGAGCGATTTGATGAAATCGCAGTTTGTTACTTATTAGGTAATGGATATCGTGCGTATAGTCCCAGTCTGATGCGATTTACCAGTCCGGATAACTTGAGCCCATTTGGTAGAGGGGGAGCGAATTCGTACGTGTACTGCATTGGTGACCCTGTAAACTTTATCGATCCGACAGGTCATGCGCGGATTTTCAAATTTTTTAGGAGTCTTCATTGGTCCTCTAAAAGTCCTGGCGGAAAGCAGGCAGACCAAAACGTCCGGATTGGTTATCATGGTACAAGTAAGGCCGCAGCAAGGAAAATTTTGAATGAAGGTTTTAAAAGCCCAACTGGCACATTGTTTGTGACCGATACGTACGAGAATGCGCTCAACTATGCACGTTTAAAGAAAAAAGGTACTGTGTTAGCGGTAAGTGCAGTTGATTTTGAAGGGGTTCAGAAAGAATCCTCACGGGGAGTGGTACGGAGCAAAGGTATAAATGAACTTAGGATTCCCAGGGCGGCGCACCACTTGCTTACGTTCAAGCGAGTTTCAAGTCCAGGCGAGCCTACAGATTTTGGCAGGTTTATAACTCTGGAAGAGCAAATGGCGCGCGATATCCAAGCGTTCCAGCAAAGGCTGAGGGAAAGCTGACTGTGCGGTGTCGTCTCTTCCTTCACTGTGGGCAAAGCCGGCGCCTTTGGTTCAGCCTTCAGTCTGAAATTTTAGGACGCGTAGTGCTGGCCCTATCACCGGCGGCCAGCAGTTTTATCAGGTAGCGGGTGATTAGGGGCCGACTCCTTTGAGTATCTGGGTATCTGCTTTAAAAGTGAAACCATCGGAATTGATCAGTGTGGTCTGGAGGATGCCGTCTTCAAGGGAGTGGGGATTATGGGGCGGATCAGAGACAGTTTTCAGCATGGTGTAACCCTCTGTCGGTTCTGCCGACCCCCGCTGCTGTCAAACAAATGGGTGGCAGCTGTACGCGGGTCGACAGAGTGAACCCGGCGCACACAAGGTGCCCCACGCACAGCCACCATTGAGGCAAGCCATAACGTATCTATTTATGTCGGCCTGTCAAAGTCGATCGCTGATTTGCAGCACCGCCTGAGACTAGGACGCAACCCAGATCGCCGCAATGGCCTGGACTGCGGACGCTGAATGCTATTGATAGGAGCAAAAAACAGAGCATCCGCATCGGTCGAACCGAGGTGGACAGCTCTCGCATCGAGCAGTTTTCAGGTGATGTCTACAATCTGCTAACTGGCATTTACGATCATCTATCGTGATTTTCGCAATTCCCTGAACTGTTTTTAAAGATTCGTTAGCAGGATTGCGCCGCGACGCCCACTAGGCCCCCTAATACCTTGCATAGATGTTTGATCTGCTAGCTGGCGGATCCGTTCCCGTCTTTCTTGTGGTGTTAGCTCAACGGTGTCGAGTGAATGTTGGGAGCCTATGCTGGGCGTTCTTGATGGGGGAGACTGCATGCGCGCTATCGCAGTCTCATAATCTGGTGGTTCGCCTTTAGTTTCAGCGTATGTCGGTAGAGGTAACTTATTCCGTCCATCTATCGGGTGGGGGGCGCGCGTGTCGTCAAATACAGTGAAAGATGAGCGAGGTGTGTCTACAGGAGTTAGTTGGATTCCAATTGTCTCTGAGCTTTGGCTCCGTGAGCGAGAAACCATGTTAGCTTGCGTTTCTGCCAACTGGGGTGGGCTTTGTGTACGTCTGGCCGAGGGCGTTCTAAGATGCAGCCTGTTTGCTATGCCTTTTGCAACGCTGCGCATAAAATGTGGAACGTGGCCAGAAGGATCATTAAAGTTCACCGGGTCTCCAAGGCAGTAGATGTATGCATTTAGTCCGCCTATGCCAAAAGGGCTGAAAGAGTCTGGGTTAAGAAAGCGATGCAAGACTGTACTCAATGCTCTGTATCCGTTACCTAGCGGATACCCTTTAATTACGTGGTCAAACCATTGCCCATTGAACGAAAGTAGTGTTGTCGCCTTGTTGCTATCCAGATATCCGTAAGGTGAATAAGCCATTGATTCTGTAGGTGTGCCGAGAATGGAGTTGGTGCGGTCGCTTTTTAGAATTTTGACCGACGTCCTCTGGTCGCCTTGAGCTACTGGTATGTCTTGTGCCCACAGTACATGACGAGTGCCTTGTGCAGATATCTCTGTTGTTACGTGATGACTTTTATAGAAATGAAGGGCTCCGCCATTGGCTATCCTTTTCAGCCTCCTCATAGACTCGGAGGGAGCCTGTCCGTTTATGCATTTCGAACTGGTAGTCATGACGTTCTATCTCAGAGAGTGCTTTATGGCTAACTCTGCGCATTCTTGCTAGTGCCAGCAACTAGCAGTTTTACTAGGTAATTAATGGTCAGGAACAAACCTTCAAATGTTTTGTCAAACCCTTCGTTTCCCACGCCATCCCGGCCGACGAGGTCCCCTCCCGATGAGAGCATTCACCCTGGCAACCCTGATGACCCTGGCCGCAAGCCCGGTGTTCGCCTTCAACCTCAGCGACGCCGCCAACGCCGTGTCGGCCATGCAGAACCAGAATCAGAGCCAGCAAGGCCAGTTACAGGCACCCGAGGCGCAGGCAAACCTGCTCAATACCTTGGGCAGCCAATTGAATATCACCCCGGAGCAAGCCGTGGGCGGGGCAGGGGCCATGCTTGGGTTGGCGCGCAACAACCTGAGCAGCGACGACTACGGCCAGTTGACCAAGGCCGTGCCAGGGCTGGACCTGCTTGCCGGGGCCAATGTGCTGGGTGGCTTGAGTGGCTTGAGTGGCCTGGGTGAGCTGCTGGGCAAGAACAGCGAGAGCCAGTCGGCCTTGAGCAATGCGCTGGGCAACAATGTGGAAAACCGCAGCGATCTGGACAATGCGTTCAAGGCGCTGGGGATGGATACCGGGATGATCGGGCAGTTTGCGCCGTTGCTGCTGCAGTACCTGGGGCAGCAGGGGATTGCTGGGTCGTTGTTGCAGAACCTGGGGAGTTTGTGGACCACTCCTGCTCCGTTGACTCGACCTTCGGTCTGAGGGTTTTGCCAGCATCACAGCCTTGAAGGCTGACGCTGTACCTGTAGGAGCGGCCTTGTGTCGCGAGAGGGCCGCAAAGCGGCCCCCCTATTTCAGCATCGATGTAGATATAGCCGGGGCTGCTCTGCAGCCCTTTCGCGACACAAGGTCGCTCCTACAAAGGCCAGCGCAGGCCATGAGATTGGTGTATCCCGCAAAGGCGAGTCAGGTCGCTTCGGTAAAATCCACCAGCCGCACCGGGCGGCGGAAGCCGGCGGTCAGTACTGCCAGGTACGCAAGACCCAGCGCAAACCAGCACAGGCCAATCACCAAGGTAAGCGCCGACAGGCTGGTCCACAGCCACAGTGTCAGCCCCAACCCCACCACCGGCACCAGGCCATAGCTCAGCAGCCCTTTGAGGCTGCGCTGTGAGGCATCGTCCACCAGGTGTGTCTTCACCACTGCCAGGTTCACCGCCGAAAACGCCACCAGCGCACCAAAGCTGATCAGCGAGGCAAGGGTCGCCAGGTCGATCACCAACGCCAGCAACGAGAACGCCGAAACCAGCAGAATGGCGAACACCGGCGTGCCAAAGCGCGGTGACAGGTAGCCGAACGTTCGCTGCGGCAGCACCTTGTCACGACCCATGGTGAACAGAATGCGCGACACAGCCGCCTGCGAGGCCAGCGCCGAGCCCAAGCTGCCAGCCACATAGGCCGCAGTGAAGAAGTTGGCCAGGAACTGCCCGCCCGCCTTGAACATCACCTCGTTGGCCGCCGCATCGGCATTGGCAAAGGTGGTGCCCGGCAGTACCAGTTGGCTGACATAGGCCAGCACGGTGAACAGCACCCCGGCGAACAGGGTGGTGAGGATGATTGCCCGTGGCACATCGCGGCGGGCATCGCGGCATTCTTCGGCCAAGGTCGAGACAGCGTCAAAACCGAGGAACGACAGGCACAGCACCGCCGCACCAGCCATCAGCGCGCCGAAGCCCGGCTGCGAACCGTCGCCCAGCAGTGGCGAAAGCAGGTCGAGCGGTTGGCCGGCCAGGGACTGGCAGGACAGGGCGACGAACACCACGATGAAGACGATCTGTGCACCGACGATCAGGTTGCTGGTCTTGGCCACAGAGTGAATACCGACCACGTTGAGCACCGTGACCAGGGCGATAGAGGCCAGCGCGATCGACCACGCGGGGATGGCCGGAAAGGCGATGTTCAGGAACAAGCCGATCAGCAGGTAGTTGATCATCGGCAGGAACAGGTAGTCGAGCAGCAGCGACCAGCCTGCCAGGAAGCCAACGTTCGGGCCGAAGGCCATGTTGGTATAGGAGTACGCCGAGCCCGCGACCGGGAAGCGTTTGACCATGAAGCTGTAGGAGGTGGCGGTGAACAGCATGGCCACCAGGGTGACGATATAGGCGCCGGCCGTGCGGCCACCAGTAAGTTCGGTGACGATGCCGTAAGTGGTGAAGATGGTCAGCGGGACCATGTACACCAGGCCGAAGAACACCAGGGCGGGCAGGCCGAGGACACGGCGGAGCTGGACGGGGGTGGAGCTGGGTGGGTTGGCCATCGTTCGATCCAGAGCATTTTTGTAGTTGTGCTTTGGTCGATTTTTATCCACTTAGGTGGGGTGTGACAAAGAAGTAATCCTAATGCTGATTATTAGCCAGGTTTTTAATCGGATATTTGTAATGCCTGTTCCGGCCTCTTCGCGGGTAAACCCGCTCCCACAGGGGGCTCACAGGTCTTGAGTACTGCGCAGTACCTGTGGGAGCGGGTTTACCCGCGAAGAGGCCTGGTCAGGCAATGGAAATCTCAGCCCATCTCCACCCGCAGCTGCTCGATCCGCAAGTCCTTCTCCACCCACAACTGGTTCACCCAGCCCTGCACGGTCTGCCTGAACTCAGCATCATTCTCGTAATCCCCCGCCCACAGCATCGGGTCCAGTTCACGCACACGAATGTCGATAATCACCCGGCTGATGCTGCCATTGAGCAAATCCCAGAACCCCGGCGCCTTGTTGCCGGGGTAGACAATGGTCACGTCCAGCAAGGCATCCAGTTGCTCGCCCAATGCCGCCAGCACGAACGCTACGCCACCAGCCTTGGGCTTGAGCAGGTAGCGATACGGCGATTGCTGCTGCTGACGCTTGGCTTCAGTGAAGCGTGTGCCTTCCAGGTAGTTCACCACGGTCACCGGCTGGCGCTTGAACAGTTCACAAGCAGCCTTGGTGATTTCCAGGTCCTTGCCCTTCAGCTCGGGGTGCTTTTCCAGAAACGCCTTGCTGTAGCGCTTCATGAACGGGTAGTCCAGCCCCCACCAGGCCAGGCCCAGCAGTGGTACCCAGATCAGCTCCTTCTTCAGGAAGAACTTGAAGAACGGTGTACGGCGGTTGAGGCTCTCGATCAGCGCTGGAATATCGACCCAGGTCTGGTGGTTGCTGACGGCCAGGTACGAAGTGTCCTTGCGCAGGTTCTCGACGCCGCGGATATCCCATTGGGTAGGAATGCACAGGGCAAAGATGGCCTTGTCGATCTCCGACCAGGTCTCGGCCACCCACATCACCGCCCACGAGGCATAGTCACGCCCACGCCCCGGCAGCACCAGTTTGAGCAGGGCGAAGACCAGCAGCGGGCAGATCAACACCAGGGTGTTGAGCAGCAGCAGGGTGGTAGTGAGGATGCCGGTCAGCAGGCGACGCATAAAGAGACTCTTGTTGTGGGAGATAAACGGTTGGCAATGATAAGCAGGGCAGTGGCCTACGCCAAATTTCCAGTGCCCTGCGGCGAGGACAAATGTTTCACATTATGTTGGATAGGCTTGTGACAGCGAACCTATCCTGCCAGTGCAGTCTAAGCACTGACCCTCCTCAAGGAAGCTTGCCTGTGAAACCTCTGCTTGCCCTGTTGTCGTTGTTGGCGCTGCCGGTCATGGCCGCCGAGCCCACAATCTATGGCCGTTACGAGAACATAGCCCTGCCCGAACTGGGCGAAACCCTGAAAGCCAAGATGGATACCGGTGCCTTCACCGCGTCGCTGTCGGCCAAGGACATCGAGCTGTTCACCCGTGATGGCGACGAGTGGGTGCGCTTCCGCCTGGCTACCAAGGACTCGGACGGCAAGGTGTACGAGCACAAGGTCTCGCGCATCAGCAAGATCAAGGGCCGTGCCGATGAAGAAGAGGAAGGCGATGCGCCGGAAATCTCCAAGCGCCCGGTGGTCGACCTGGAGCTGTGCCTGGGGGACGTGAAGCGCACCGTCGAGGTCAACCTGGTGGACCGCAGCAGCTTCAACTACCCGTTGCTGGTGGGCTCCAAGGCTTTGCGCGAGTTCAAGGCGGCGGTCAACCCGGCCAAGAAGTTCACCGCTGGCAAGCCTGACTGCTGATCGCAAGCCACCTGTGCCGGCCTCTTCGCGGGCTTGCCCGCGAAGAGGCCGGTAAGTTAAAAGTCCAGTCTGCCCCCAGTTAGGCCGGACGCCATGCCCCACATCCTCATCGTCGAAGACGAAGCCGCCATCGCCGACACCTTGGTCTATGCCCTGCAGGCCGACGGCCATAGCACCGAATGGGTAACCCTGGGCAGCGCCGCCCTCGACCAGCAGCGCCAGCGCCCGGCCGACCTGGTCATCCTCGATATCGGCCTGCCCGATATCAGTGGCTTCGAAACCTGCCGTCAGCTGCGCCGCTTCAGTGAAGTACCGGTAATGTTCCTCAGCGCCCGCGACGGCGAAATCGACCGGGTGGTGGGCCTGGAAATCGGCGCAGACGACTATGTGGTCAAACCCTTCAGCCCGCGTGAAGTGGCGGCGCGGGTACGGGCGATCCTCAAGCGCATGGGCCCCAGGGTCGAGCCAGCTGTCGAGACCACGCTGTTCCAGCTCGATACCTTGCGCATGCAGATCACCTACCGCGGCCAGCCTCTTCCCCTTACCCGCCACGAATTCCGCCTGCTGCAATGCCTGCTCGAGCAACCGCACCGGGTATTCAGCCGCGAACAGCTGCTCGACGCCGTGGGCGTGGCCTCTGACGTGGGGTACGAGCGCACCATCGACAGCCATATCAAGAGCCTGCGCGCCAAGCTGCGCCAGGTGGCCAGCGACGCCGAACCGATCCAGACCCACCGTGGCCTCGGCTACAGCTATAGCCCGGACCATGCCTGATGCGCCTGGGCATCCGGATCTTCCTGGTGTACTTCCTGTTCGTCGGGCTGGCGGGCTACTTTCTGCTCAACACGGTGCGTGAACAGATCCGTCCGGTAGTGCGGCAGTCCTCGGAAGAAACGCTGGTGGACACCGCCAACCTGCTGGCCGAGATCCTGCGCGATGACGTCAAGGCCGGCACCCTGAACCAGAGCCGCTTGCCCGAAGTGCTCAAGGCCTACGGCTCGCGCAGCCCGGGTGCGCAGATCTGGGGCCTGGCCAAGAACCAGGTCAGCCACCGCATCTATGTCACCGATGCCAAGGGCACCGTGCTGCTGGACTCCAGCGGCGAGGACCTGGGCAAGGACTACTCGAAGTGGAATGACGTGTACCTGACCTTGCGTGGCCAGTACGGCGCCCGCTCCACCCGCAGCGACCCCGACGATGAAAGCACCTCGGTGATGCACGTGGGCGCACCGATCATCGACGAGGGCAAGATCATCGGCGTGGTCACCGTGGCCAAGCCCAACAGCTCGCTGCAACCGTACATCGACCGCTCAGAACGGCGCTTGCTGACCCTGGGCCTGGGGCTGATTGGCCTGGGCCTGCTGATCGGTGCCGCGTTGTCGTGGTGGCTGGCGCGCTCGCTGCGCCGGCTGGCCCGCTACGCCCAGGCGGTCAGCGAGGGCGAGCGCGCCGCCCTGCCGCATTACAAGGGTGGCGAACTGGCGCACCTGGCCCAGGCGGTCGAGCGCATGCGCACGCAACTGGAGGGCAAGGCCTATGTCGAGCGGTATGTGCATACCCTGACACACGAGCTGAAAAGCCCACTGGCGGCCATCCGTGGCGCTTCCGAGCTGTTGCAGGGCGATGATATGCCGGCTGACCAGCGGGCGCGTTTTGCCGGCAACATCGAGCGCGAGAGCGAGCGTTTGCAGCAGATGATCGAACGCCTGCTCAACCTGGCCCGGGTCGAGCAGATGCAGGCGCTGGAGGATGAGCAGCAGGTGGCGCTGGCGGCATTGGTGGACGAGTTGCTGTTGGCCCATGCGGCGCGTATCGAAGGTGCCGATTTGCAGGTGCGCCAGCGGGTGCCGGCTGGTTTGCGCTTGTTGTGTGACCCGTTTCTGATGCGCCAGGCGCTGGCCAACCTGCTCGACAACGCGTTGGACTTCACCCCGGAGGGCGGCGCGCTGCTGTTCGACCTGGAGCGCGATGGCGAGCGGGTGGCGCTGAGTGTGTTCAACCAGGGGCAGGCGATACCTGCCTATGCCATTGGGCGGGTAAGCGAGCGGTTCTACTCGCTGCCGCGGCCGGGGAGTGGGCGCAAGAGCACCGGGCTGGGGCTGAATTTCGTGGCCGAGGTGATGCAGCTGCATGGCGGGGCGTTGGCGGTGGATAACGTCGATGGTGGGGTGCGGGTGAGGTTGTGGCTGCCGGTGCGGCGTATCAGCTGACATTGCCGGGGCTGCTGCGCAGCCCATCGCGACACAAGGCCGCTCCTACAAGAGCGCGCATCCTCCTGTAGGAGCGGCCTTGTGTCGCGATGGGCCGCAAAGCGGCCCCAAAAACACACAATCTCCACACCATCTCCCCGAGGCCTCCACGCAAGGCGCAGACACTGCGCCCACTGCCACAGGAGGCCCCATGAACAAGACCCTCGGTTTCAAACTCGGCATGATCGCCGTATCGATGTTGCTGCTGCTCGTCCCGCTACTGCTGATCAGCGGCCTGATCGGTGAACGCCAGGCACTGCGCGACAATGTGCTGCGCGATATCGCCCAGAGCGCCAGCTTCGACCAGCAACTCAGCGGCCCGCTGCTGGTGGTGCCCTACCGCAAGTACCAGCGCCGCTGGATCGAAAAGGACGGCGAGCGCACGCAAGAAACCAGCACCATTGCCGGTCACCTGTACTTCCTGCCGGAAACCTTCGACGCCGACTTGGGCGTGGACACCGAACTGCGCGCCCGTGGCATCTACCAGGCCCGGCTGTTCCACGCCAAGGGCCGTATCAGTGGCCGCTTCAAGCTCCCGGAACGCTGGGGCATCGACAAGGATTTCGACGACTACCGCTTCGACAAGCCGTTCCTGGTGGTGGGCATCAGCGATATCCGCGGCATCGAGAGCGGCCTTGAGCTGAGCATCGGCGAGCAGAAAGTACCGTTCGAAGCCGGTACCCGGCTCGACTGGATGCGCGGCGGCGTGCACGCCAGCCTGCCGGGGCTGGACGGCCTGCAGGCGCGTGAATTCAGCTATGGTTTCGATCTGGCACTGCAAGGCACCGGCCAGCTGCACGTAGTGCCGGTGGGCCGCACCAGTGCCGTGGACCTGCGTGCCAACTGGCCGCACCCGAGCTTCGTCGGCAACTACCTGCCCAGTCGCCGCGATATCGACGCCCAAGGCTTTAGTGCCCACTGGCAGACCTCGTTCTTTGCCACCAACCTCGAAGACGCCCTGCGCCAGTGCGCTGCCGCCGGGCAGTGTGCGGACTTCAGCGAGCGCAGCTTCGGCGTCAGCTTCGTCGACCCGGTGGACCAGTACCTGAAGAGCGAGCGGGCGATCAAGTACGCCTTGCTGTTCATCGCCCTGACCTTCGCCGGCTTCTTCCTGTTCGAAGTGCTGAAGAACCTCAGCGTGCACCCGGTGCAGTACATCCTGGTGGGGGTGGCGCTGGCGTTCTTCTACCTGCTGTTGCTGTCGTTGTCCGAGCACATCGGCTTTGGTTTGGCGTATGGGCTGTCAGCTTCGGCGTGTGTGCTGCTGATCGGCTTCTACCTGAGCCATGTGCTGCGAAGCCTGGGGCGTGGGGTGGGCTTTGCGGTGGGGTTGGCGGCGTTGTATGCGCTGCTGTACGGGCTGCTGAGTGCCGAGGACTATGCGCTGTTGATGGGCTCGTTGCTGTGCTTTGGCCTGCTGGGGGTATTCATGGTGCTGACCAGGCGGCTGGATTGGGCCCGGGTGGGGAGGGCGGCATGAGGGAGGACAGAGAGATCGGGCGGTGGTTGGCCCTCAGGATCGGGCAGTTGTTTCCTGTGATACCGAGGTGAGGCATTCGCAGCACAAGGCTGCTCCTACAGGGGAGCGCGAGTGCCTGTAGGAGCAGCCTTGTGCTGCGAATGGGCCTGTCAGGCTGCCGGTGCTGTTGCCACCATCGACGGCCGCTTGGCCACCTGGGCATACCACGCAGCCAAGCCAGGCTGGTGCTCGCGCCAGCCAAACTCGGGCTGGCGCAAATCCAGATACCCCAGCGCACAGGCCACGCCAATCGCTGCAAGGTCGAACCCGGACATCAACTCGGGCAAATGCTCCTGCTCCAGATTGGCCAGGCTACGGCGGATCTTGTCGCCCTGTGCCTGCAGCCAACCATCCCAGCGCTTGTCTACAGGGCGCAGAAAACTCTCGTAGCGGCTCGACACCGCCGCATCCATGATGGCATCGGCCTGCGACACCAGCGTCATGCGCCGCCAGCGTGCCGAGCCTTCGCGCGGCAGCAGCGGCAGGCCGACGTGCTGCAGGTCGAGGTACTCGCAGATTACCCGGCTGTCATGCAGCACGGTGCCGTCTTCCAGGCGCAGGGCCGGGATCTTGCCGATCGGGTTGTCCTGGTTGAGCTGTGGGTCGCCGCTGACCGGGCTGATGTTCACCGGCTGCAGCTGCACGCGCTCAAGTTGGCCGGTCTCGTGCAACACCACCATGACCTTGCGCACGAAAGGCGACAACGGCGAGTGGAACAGGGTCATCGTGCTCATGCTTCAGTTACCCTGCAGGCTCGGTGGAAGGCACACGCCGGTACCGCCGATACCGCAGTAGCCGTCCGGGTTCTTGGCCAGGTACTGCTGGTGGTAGGCCTCGGCGAAGTACACGGTCGGTGCCTGATCGATTTCGGTGGTGATCTCACCGAAGCCGGCCTTGCTCAGTTCGGCCTGGAAGGCGTCGCGGCTGGCCTTGGCCTGTTCCAGCTGTTCAGGGCTGGTGCAGTAGATGGCCGAGCGGTACTGGGTGCCGATGTCGTTGCCCTGGCGCATGCCCTGGGTCGGGTTGTGCAGTTCCCAGAACATCGCCAGCAGCTCGCGGTAGCTGACTCTGTCCTTGTCGAACACCACCAGCACCACTTCGGTGTGGCCGGTCAGGCCCGAGCACACTTCCTCGTAGGTGGGGTGGGGGGTGAAGCCGCCTGCGTAGCCGACCACGGTGCTGACTACGCCTTCACGTTGCCAGAAGCGACGCTCGGCGCCCCAGAAGCAACCGAGGCCGAAGATGGCGAAGTCGATGGCGCCTTCGAAGAAAGGGCCGAGCAGCGGCGTGTCTTTGAACACATAGTGGAACTCGGGCAGGCTCATTGGCGTTTCGCGGCCAGGCAGGGCCTGTTCCGCTGTTGGCATGACGTTTTTGTTCACCAGGATTTCCGAACGCAGGACCATGGCCGTTCCTCTGTAGATCTTTGAGATGGGGGCATTCGCGGGTAAACCCGCTCCCACAGGTCCTGCACAGATTTCGAATATTGTGATGTACCTGTGGGAGCGGGTTCACCCGCGAAGGGGCCCGTATGGGCTCTATAGTGCCCGAGGTTTGCGCGGCTGTCAGGCCACCGGGCCACGCGGATAGCGCTTCAGCCGTTCAGCCAGCTCGCGCCCCGGAATCGGCCGGTCGAACAGGTAGCCCTGGCCCACGTCGCAGCGGTGCCGACGCAGGAACGCCAGCTGCTCCGGTGTCTCGATACCCTCGGCCACCACCTTCAGCTTGAGGTTGTGAGCCATGGCCACCACCGCCGATGTGATTTCCATGTCGTCCTGGTTGTCCGGGATCTCGTTGATGAAGCTGCGGTCGATCTTGAGGATGTCGATCGGAAACTTCTTCAGGTAGCTCAGCGACGAATAACCGGTGCCGAAATCGTCCATGGCCAGTGTCAGGCCCAGGGCCTTCAGTTCATCCAGCTGGCGGTGGGTATCTTCGGTGGCTTCCAGCAGCAGGCCTTCGGTCAGCTCCAGCTCCAGCAGGTGCGGGGGCAGGGCTTCTTCCTCGAGGATCGTGCTGATCGATGCCACCAGGTCCGGGTCGGAGAACTGCTTGGGGGACAGGTTGATGGCCACATGCAGGTTGCCCATGCCGGCTTCGCGCAGTTGCTGGCTCATGCGGCACGACTGTCGCACCACCCATTTGCCGATGGGGATGATCAGGCCGGTTTCTTCCGCCACGCTGATGAACTGGTCCGGGCGGATCATGCCGCGTTCAGGGTGGTTCCAGCGCAGCAGCGCTTCCAGCCCCAACAGGCGACCGCTGCGCAGGCACAGCTTGGGCTGGTAGAACACCTCCAGCTCGTTCTGGGTCAGGGCACGACGGAGGTTGTTCTCGACGAACAGCTTGTAGCTGGCTTCGGCATTGAGCACTTCGGTAAACACCTGCACCTGATGCTTGCCGTTGGCCTTGGCCTTGTGCAGCGCCAGGCCGGCGTTCTTCATCAGGCTGGCCGGGTCGGCGCCATGCAGTGGCGCGCAGGCCAGGCCCACCGAGGCGGTGACGTTGATCAGCTGGTTGTCGACGAACATCGGTTTGTCGAGGGTGCGCAGCAATTGCTGGGCGACGCCCTGGCCATCTTCAAGGCTTGTATCGTCGAGCAGTACCGCGAACTCGTTACTGGCAAAGCGCGCGAGGATACCGCCGGAGTGCAAGCTGTTGCGCAGGCGCCGGGCCAGGCTGATCAGCAGCTTGTCGCCGGTCTGGTGGCCGAGGCTGTCGTTGATGCGCTTGAAGTTGTCGATGTCCACCAGCAGCAGGCACATCGAGTATTCGCCATCACGGGCAAAGCGCTCGTCCAGGCTGCGAATGAACGCCGGGCGGTTGCCCAGGTTGGTCAGGTTGTCGGTGTAGGCCAGGCGCTCGATGCGCTGCTGGGCCAGCTTCGTCTGGGTGACGTCTTCGTAGATGCCGATGTAGTGGGTCAGCTCACGGTTGTCGCCATATACCTTGGAAATCGAAAGCTGGCCCCAGTAGGGTTCGAGGTTCTTGCGCCGGCTCTTGAACTCGCCCTGCCAGCTGTTGCCCATGGCCAGGCTCGACGGCGAGTCGAACAGCAGCTCGCTCAGGTTCTCCAGCGCTGGCAGCTCGGCCAGGTGGCGGCCTTGCACTTCCTCGGTGCTGTACTGGGTGATGGCAGTAAAGCTGGGGTTGACGTATTCCACCACACCGTCGCGGTTGACCAGCAGGAAGGCGCTGGCGCTTTGCTCGACTGCGCGCTGGAACAGGTGCAGGGCGCTGGCGGCGGTGCGCCGGTTGTGGTTGGTGATGACCTGGGCGAACTGGTCGGCCAGTTCGCCGGCAAAAGCGATTTCGTCCGACTGCCAGGCCCGTGTCTGGCCGGTCTGCTCCAGGCACAGCACGCCGACGACCTGGCCATCGACACGGATACTGGCATCGAGCATGGCCTTGTTATCCGGGCACAGGCTTTGCGTCAGGGCGCGAGTCCGCGGGTCGTGGCTGGCATTGTGGGCGTCGATGGCGCGGCTGGCGTGCAACGCGTCAAGGTAGTCGGGGAAGCGGCTGGCATCGATGGCTTCGGGCTGGCGGTGTTCTTGCGCGTCCCGGTACCAGGCGATGATCGGCTCCAGACGCTGGTCTTCAAGGTGCCAGATGCTCGCAATATCGACCTTGTAGATTTCGCAGGCGCTCTGGGTAATCAGCTGGGCGGCTTCCCGCAGAGAGTTGCCTGCGCTGTAGCGCTGGCGGGCCAGGCGCAGGATCAGGTCTTGCTGGCCACGTACCCGTTCCAGGTGTTCGAGTTGTTCCTGCTGCGCGCGCTGGTTCAGTTGCAGGGCCAGTTGCAGGCGGTTGTTGCGCGATTCCAGGTCGCTGGCACCGGCATCGCTGGTTTCTTCGGCCTGGTCGTCGAGCACGCTCAGGTAGCCGCGCAACAGATGGCGGTTGTGCTGCTTGTAGGCTTCCCCAGCCTCCAGCAGGCGTAGCGAAGCAGTTGGCGTGTGCAAGGTGTAGCGCACGCGGTAGTACCCGCGCTGGGCCAGTTGCAGCTGGATCTCGTCGTGTAGCTGGTAGCGGGCCTCGGGTTCCATCAGGCTGGCGTAGGGTGCGTCTACCAGGGCGCAGAGGTCGCCAGCGTGCAGGCCGAACTGGCGCTCGCAGGCCGGGTCGAGGTAGAGCATGGCCCAAGTGGCTTCGTTGAGCCTTTCGAAGCGCAGCATGCCGAGCCGCGAGGGCACGGGTAACTGCGTGACGACCTCGGCCGCCACACGGCTGGCGGCATCGGGTTGGCTTTTCATCGAAGACTCGCTTGAAGAGGAAACGCGGCCTTTGGGGGCGGCAGGTCTGGCAAGGTTGCATCATGTCCCGGGGGCTGGCAAGCAGCCATGCGTGATGCTGTGGACGGGTTATCGGCTGGTGGGTGGGAATCTGTAGTCTGGCTGATATTTCCGGGGCCGCTTTGCGCCCCCAATGTGCCTTATGCGAGGCAAAAAAAAAGCCCCGCCAATCGACGGGGTTGAGGTACGAGCGTGGCAGCTCGAAAAGCATACTGCCCCTCGCAGGGAGGGGCAGCGGGCTGCCTTACAGCAGCATGGTGCGGATATCGCCCAGCACGTCGCCCAGGCGCTTGGTGAAGCGCGCGGCGGCAGCGCCGTTGATCACACGGTGATCGTAGGACAGCGACAGCGGCAGCATCAGCTTCGGCTGGAAGGCCTTGCCATCCCAGACTGGCTGCATGGTCGCCTTGGAGACGCCCAGGATCGCCACTTCCGGCGCGTTGACGATCGGCGTGAAGCCGGTGCCGCCAATGTGGCCGAGGCTGGAGATGGTGAAGCAGGCGCCTTGCATCTCGTCGGCCGACAGCTTCTTGGTGCGGGCTTTTTCGGCCAGCGCAGCCGCTTCGGCAGCCAGTTGCAGCAGGCTCTTCTGGTCGACGTTCTTGATCACAGGGACCAGCAGGCCGTCCGGGGTGTCCACGGCAAAGCCGATGTGCACGTACTTCTTGCGGATGATGGCCTTGCCGCTTGGCGCCAGCGAGCTGTTGAAGTCTGGCAGTTCCTTGAGCAGGAAGGCGCAGGCCTTGAGCAGCAGGGGCAGCACGGTCAGCTTAACGCCAGCCTTCTCGGCCACGGCCTTCTGCGCAACGCGGAAGGCTTCCAGCTCGGTGATGTCGGCGGAGTCGAACTGGGTCACGTGCGGCACGTTCAGCCAGCTGCGGTGCAGGTTGGCAGCACCGACCTGCATCAGGCGGGTCAGGGCCACTTCTTCCACTTCACCGAACTTGCTGAAGTCCACGGCAGGGATCGGCGGGATGCCGGCGCCACCGGTTGCGCCGGCGGCTGCCGGTGCTTCCTTGGCCTTCTGCATCATCGCCTTGACGTAGACCTGCACGTCTTCTTTCAGGATGCGGCCGTGCGGACCGGTCGCGGCAACCGCGCCCAGGTCGACGCCGAATTCACGGGCCAGCTGACGAACCGCCGGGCCTGCGTGAACCTTGGCGTTGCTACCGGCAGCCGGTGCGGTAGCAACCGGTGCAGGGGCAGCAGCCGGGGCTGCAGCGGCAGGTGCGGCGGCCGGAGCCGCTTCAGCCTTGGCCGGGGCAGCAGCGGCAGGTGCCGGAGCAGCAGCCGGGGCAGCGCCCGCGACTTTCAGCTTGAAGATCAGGTCGCCAGTGCCTACTTCGTCTTCCAGCTTGCACAGGACTTCTTCGACCACGCCGGCAGCCGGCGACGGGATTTCCATGGAGGCCTTGTCGGACTCCAGGGTAATCAGCGACTGGTCGGCTTCGACGGTGTCGCCGACCTTGACCAGCACTTCGATGATCTTGGCCTTGCCCGACGAACCGATGTCCGGCACGTGGATGTCCTGCACGCTGGCGGCAGCCGGGGCTGCTGCCGGAGCTGGGGCAGGGGCGGCTTCGGCGGCCGGAGCCGGCGCAGCAGCCTGGGCCGGAGCGGCGGCCGGAGCCTCAGGGGCCGCTGCAGCGGCGCCCTCGGTTTCCAGGACCAGCAGTTCGTCGCCTTCTTTCAGGCGGTCGCCCAGCTTGACCTTCAGTTCCTTGATGACGCCGGCTTTCGGGGCCGGGATCTCCATGGAGGCCTTGTCGGACTCCAGGGTCAGCAGGCTTTGGTCAGCCTCGATACGATCACCGACCTTGACGAACAGCTCGATGATTTCACCTTCACCGCTGCCGATGTCAGGTACGCGAATGAGTTCGCTCACTTAAAAATACTCCTCAGCAGTCCAGTGGGTTGCGCTTGTCCGGGTCGATACCGAACTTGACGATAGCGTCTGCAACAACCTTTGGTTCGATCTCGCCGCGGTCAGCCAGGGCTTCCAGGGCAGCCAGCACCACGAAGTGGCGGTCGACTTCGAAGAAGTGACGCAGCTTCTTGCGGCTGTCGCTGCGACCGTAACCGTCGGTACCCAGGACCTTGAACTCTTTGCTCGGTACCCACTGGCGAATCTGCTCGGCGAACAGCTTCATGTAGTCGGTGGAGGCGATGACCGGGCCCTTGCGACCGTTCAGGCACTGCTCGACATAGGTCTGCTGTGGCTTCTGGCCAGGCTTCAGGCGGTTGGCGCGTTCCACGGCCAGGCCGTCGCGACGCAGTTCGTTGAAGCTGGTGACGCTCCACACGTCGGCACCAACGTTGAACTCTTCACGCAGGATCTTCGCTGCTTCGCGTACTTCGCGCAGGATGGTGCCGGAGCCCATCAGCTGTACGTGGTGCGCGGCTTCGCGGGTGTCTTCTTCCAGCAGGTACATACCTTTGATGATGCCTTCCTCGACACCGGCCGGCATGGCTGGCTGCTGGTAGGATTCGTTCATCACGGTGATGTAGTAGAAGATGTCCTGTTGCTCTTCGGTCATCTTCTTCATGCCGTCCTGGATGATCACCGCCAGCTCGTAGCCGTAGGTCGGATCATAGGTGCGGCAGTTCGGGATGGTGCCCGCCATCATGTGGCTGTGACCGTCTTCGTGCTGCAGGCCTTCACCGTTCAGGGTGGTACGGCCGGCAGTACCGCCGATCAGGAAGCCACGGGTGCGGCTGTCGCCAGCGGCCCAGGCCAGGTCGCCAATACGCTGGAAGCCGAACATCGAGTAGAAGATGTAGAACGGCAGCATCGGCTGGTTGTGGCAGCTGTACGAGGTACCGGCAGCGATGAACGACGACATGGCGCCGGCTTCGTTGATACCTTCCTCGAGGATCTGGCCCTTCTTGTCTTCGCGGTAGAACATCACCTGGTCTTTATCGACTGGCTCGTAGAGCTGGCCGACCGACGAGTAGATGCCCAGCTGGCGGAACATGCCTTCCATACCAAAGGTACGGGCTTCGTCCGGGATGATCGGGACGATGCGCTGGCCGATTTCCTTGTCCTTGACCAGCTGCGCCAGAATACGCACGAAGGCCATGGTGGTGGAGATTTCGCGGTCGCCCGAGCCGTCCAGGATCGCTTTCAGCGTTTCCAGTGGCGGGGTCGGTACGCTGAAGCTCTTGGCGCGGCGCTGTGGCACGAAACCGCCCAGGGCAGCACGGCGCTCGGCCAGGTACTTGGCTTCGGCAGAACCTTCTTCCGGCTTGAAGAACGGCAGGTTCTCCAGGTCGGCATCCTTGACCGGGATGTCGAAGCGGTCACGGAAGTGACGCAGGCTGTCGACGTCGACCTTCTTGGTGTTATGCGCGGTGTTCTTGGCTTCGCCGGCACCGGTACCGTAACCCTTGATGGTCTTGGCCAGGATGACGGTAGGCTGGTCCTTGTGGTTGACCGCCTGGTGGTACGCCGCGTAAACCTTGTACGGGTCGTGGCCGCCACGGTTGAGCTTCCAGATCTCTTCGTCGGACAGGTCTTCGACCATGGCCTTGAGCTCTGGGGTGTTGAAGAAGTTTTCACGAACGTACGCGCCGTCTTTGGCTTTGTAGTTCTGGTACTCGCCGTCGATGACTTCGTCCATGCGGCGCTGCAGGGCACCGTTGGTGTCCTTGGCGAACAGTGGGTCCCAGAAGCGGCCCCAGACGACCTTGTTGACGTTCCAGCCACCGCCACGGAACACGCCTTCGAGTTCCTGGATGATCTTGCCGTTGCCACGAACCGGGCCGTCGAGGCGCTGCAGGTTGCAGTTGATGACGAAGATCAGGTTGTCCAGCTTCTCGCGGCCGGCCAGGGCGATTGCGCCCAGGGATTCCGGCTCGTCGCACTCGCCGTCGCCCATGAAGCACCAGACCTTCTGCTTGCCGGCCGGGATGAAGCCGCGGGCTTCCAGGTACTTCATGAAACGTGCCTGGTAGATGGCCTGGATCGGGCCCAGACCCATCGAAACGGTCGGGAACTGCCAGAAATCAGGCATCAACCATGGGTGCGGGTACGAAGACAGGCCGTTGCCGTCCACTTCCTGACGGAAGTTGTTCATCTGGTCTTCGCTGATACGGCCTTCCATGAACGCACGGGCGTAGATGCCTGGCGAGGCATGGCCCTGGAAGAAGATCAGGTCGCCGCCGTGTTCTTCGGTCGGGGCCTGGAAGAAGTAGTTGAAGCCGATGTCGTACAGGGTGGCGCTGGAGGCGAAGCTGGAGATGTGTCCGCCCAGGTCCGAGTCTTTCAGGTTGGTACGCATGACCATGGCCAGGGCGTTCCAACGCACCATCGAGCGAATGCGGCGTTCCATGAACAGGTCGCCAGGCATGCGTGCTTCGTGGGTGACAGGGATGGTGTTGCGGTATGGCGTGGTGATCGCATACGGCAGCTGGGAGCCACTACGGGTGGCCAGCTCGCCCATACGGGTCATCAGGTAATGAGCGCGGTCTTCGCCTTCTTTGTCGAGGACCGACTCCAGGGCATCCAGCCATTCCTGGGTTTCGATTGGATCGAGGTCTTGCATGGCTTGCTCCAGGGCGGAAAGGCAACCAGAATCGATTGCCTGAGATTGCGACTGGCCTTATGGGCAGACGTCGTGAATTCTTGGATTACCGGGGTGTCCTCCGGCGCCGTGTAGTTTTACTACATTTGCTTTCGCATTTCATGCTTTTACGTGACGCGAGTAGTAGTAAAACTACATTTGTGCGACGTTTCGTCGCATGTTGGCTTGTGAGGAAAAACGTTCATGTTGGTTGGCATTGTGTCGCGAACGGGTAATTTTTGATGTTTGTTGCCATTTTTTCGCTTCTTTCAGCTATTTCCAACTTTTGTACGACAGTCCAACCGTGGTCCGGCTTCCCCTTGGCCGCTTCTTCCCCTCTATTTCACGCCGATCAAGGATAGACCATGCGCCTACCTTTGCCGTCCGATCTGCCCGCTACCCTGCAGCCGCTGGTCGCGCGCAACCAGCAATTCATCAGCGATGCGGTGGCTGCCCACCCGGAACTCGACCTCCAGGCCTGGAGCCCGCTGCACCGGCAACAGTTCGACCAGGTAGCCGCCGCCAGCGACTTCGTGCTCGGCCTGGTCCGGCGCGAGCCGGCCATGCTGTTCGGCCTGCTGGCCAGTGGCGAGCTGGATCGGCGTTACGCCGCGGGTGAACTGCGCGGGCACATCGCTGCAGCCGCCCAGGCGGCGCAGAGCGAGGACGAGCTGGCGCGCAACCTGCGCCGCGAGCGCAACCGCCAACAGCTGCGCATCATCTGGCGCGACATCACCCGCCAGGCCGAGCTGGGCGAAACCTGCCGCGACCTGTCCGACCTGGCCGACGCCGCCATCGACGAAGCCTACCAATGGCTGTACCCGCGCCACTGCCAGCAGTTCGGCACGCCTGTCGGCAACCGCAGCGGCCAGCCGCAGCACATGGTGGTGCTGGGCATGGGCAAGCTGGGGGCAGTGGAGCTGAACCTGTCGTCGGACATCGACCTGATCTTCGCCTTCCCCGAAGGCGGTGAAACCGAAGGGGTGAAGCGCTCGCTGGACAACCAGGAGTTCTTCACCCGCCTGGGCCAGCGCCTGATCAAGGCGCTGGACCCGGTCACCGTCGACGGTTTCGTTTTCCGCGTCGACATGCGCCTGCGCCCGTATGGTTCGGCCGGCGCGCTGGTGCTCAGCTTCAATGCCCTGGAGCAGTACTACCAGGACCAGGGCCGTGACTGGGAACGCTACGCGATGATCAAGGCGCGGGTTGTGGCCGGCGACCAGGCGACCGGGGCACAGTTGCAGGAGATGCTGCGGCCGTTCGTGTACCGCCGCTACCTGGACTTTTCCGCGATCGAAGCGCTGCGCACCATGAAGCAGCTGATCCAGCAGGAAGTGCGGCGCAAGGGCATGGCCGACAACATCAAGCTGGGTGCCGGGGGTATTCGTGAGGTGGAATTCATCGCTCAGGCTTTCCAGCTGATCCACGGCGGGCGCGACCTCAGCCTGCAACAGCGGCCGCTGCTTAAAGTGCTGGCCACCCTCGAGGGCCAGGGCTACCTGCCGCCAGCCGTGGTCGCCGAGCTGCGCGAGGGTTATGAGTTCCTGCGCTATACCGAACACGCCATCCAGGCCATCGCCGACCGCCAGACGCAGATGCTGCCGGACAACGAGATCGATCAGGCGCGGGTGGCCTACATGCTTGGCTATGCCGACTGGCAAAGCTTCCATGACCAGCTGACGCACTGGCGTGGCCGTATTGACTGGCACTTCCGCCAAGTGATCGCCGACCCGGATGATGAAGACGGCGAGGGCGAGCTGGTGGTGGGGGGGGAATGGTCACCGCTGTGGGAGCAGGCACAGGATGAAGATGCGGCTGGCCGTCAGCTGCAAGAGGCCGGTTTCCAGCAGCCTGCCGAAGCCCTGCGGCGCCTGGCCGCGCTGCGCTCCAGCCCGCAGTTGCGTTCGATGCAGCGGATTGGCCGTGAGCGCCTGGACGCCTTTATCCCACGGTTGCTGGCGCAGGCTGTGGAACATGACAACCCCGACCTGGTGCTCGAGCGCGTGCTGCCGCTGGTCGAGGCCGTGGCACGGCGTTCCGCCTACCTGGTGCTGCTCACCGAAAACCCCGGCGCCTTGCGCCGCCTGCTGACCCTGTGCGCCGCCAGCCCGTGGATTGCCGAGCAGATTGCCCGCTACCCGCTGCTGCTCGACGAGCTGCTTAACGAAGGCCGCCTGTTCAGCCCGCCACTGGCGCCGGAGCTGGCCAGCGAACTGCGCGAGCGCCTGACGCGCATCCCTGAGGACGACCTGGAACAGCAAATGGAGGCGCTGCGCCACTTCAAGCTGGCCCACAGCCTGCGCGTGGCCGCTTCGGAAATCAGCGGCAACCTGCCGCTGATGAAAGTCAGCGACTACCTGACCTGGCTGGCCGAGGCCATCCTCGACCAGGTACTGGCCCTGGCCTGGCGCCAGACCGTGGCCCGCCACGGCCAGCCCAAGCGCAGCGACGGCAGCCTGTGCGACCCGGGCTTCATCATCATCGGCTACGGCAAGGTCGGTGGCCTGGAGCTGGGCCACGGTTCGGACCTGGACCTGGTATTCATCCATGATGGCGACCCGCAGGCGGAAACCGACGGCGCCAAGCCGATCGACAGTGCGCAGTTCTTCACCCGCCTGGGCCAGCGCATCATTCACCTGCTGACCACCCAGACCAACTCGGGCCAGCTGTATGACGTGGACATGCGCCTGCGCCCGTCGGGTGCCTCGGGTCTGCTGGTGAGCTCGCTGGGAGCGTTCGAGCGCTATCAGCAGAACGAGGCCTGGACCTGGGAGCACCAGGCCCTGGTGCGGGCCCGGGTGCTGGTGGGCTGCAAGCAGGTGGGCGCGGCGTTCGAAGGTGTGCGCGCCAAGGTGTTGGGCCAGGCCCGCGACCTGGAAAAACTGCGCAGCGAAGTGAGCGAAATGCGCGCCAAGATGCGCGACAACCTCGGCACCAAGGCCACCGCTGCCGGTACCGCGGCCAACGCCTTCGAGGCCGGTGTACCGTTCGATATCAAGCAGGATGCCGGCGGTATCGTCGATATCGAATTTATGGTGCAATACGCCGCTTTGGCCTGGTCCCACGACCACCCGGCCATACTCCGATGGACCGATAACATCCGCATTCTGGAAGAGCTGGAGCAGGCGGGTTTGATGCCGGCCAGTGACGCGGTGCTGTTGCGTGAAGTGTACAAGGCGTTCCGCTCGGCCTCGCACCGCCAGGCCCTGCAGAAGCAGGCCGGGGTTATCGATGCGGCGCAGTTTGCCGATGAACGCCGTGAGGTGCGGCGGATCTGGGGTGAATTGGGCCTTACCTGAAGGCCCCGCCAACCCTGTGGGAGCGGGTTCACCCGCGAATAAGGCCACGCGGTGCCTGGCACCGGCTTCGCCGGTGTTCGCGGGTAAACCCGCTCCCACAGGGTCTGCACTCAGCGGCGGATATGCCTGAGTGGTACACTGTCCGCCACATAGCCTGAATATAAAGAGGGGAGGCCAGGCTGTACCGCAGCCTGTAGCCTCCCCGAGCGTTTCTGGACTAAGCATGAGAATACTGATCATTGGCCCCAGCTGGGTCGGCGACATGGTGATGGCGCAGACCCTGTTCCAGTGCCTGAAACAGCAGCACCCCGACTGCGTGATCGATGTGCTGGCCCCCGAGTGGAGCCGGCCGATCCTCGAACGCATGCCCGAGGTCCGTCAGGCCCTGAGCTTCCCGCTCGGCCACGGCGCACTGGAACTGGCCACGCGGCGACGCATCGGCAAGTCCTTGGCCGGCCAGTACGACCAGGCCATCCTGCTGCCCAACTCGCTGAAGTCGGCGCTGGTGCCGTTCTTTGCCGGTATCCCCAAGCGCACCGGCTGGCGCGGCGAAATGCGCTTCGGCCTGCTCAACGACGTGCGCAAGCTGGACAAGGCCCGTTACCCGCTGATGATCGAGCGCTTCATGGCCCTGGCCTACGCACCCGGCGCCGAGCTGCCGCAGCCGTACCCGCGCCCCAGCCTTCAGATCGAAGCGCAAAGCCGCGACGCCGCCCTGGCCAAGTTCGGCCTGGAGCTGGACCGCCCGGTGCTGGCGCTGTGCCCCGGTGCCGAGTTCGGCGAGGCCAAGCGCTGGCCGGCCGAGCACTACGCCACCGTGGCCGATGCGATGATCCGCCAGGGCTGGCAGGTGTGGCTGTTCGGCTCGAAGAACGATCACCCGGTCGGTGAGCAGATTCGCGATCGGCTGATCCCGGGCTTGCGTGAAGAGTCGTCCAACCTGGCCGGCGAAACCTCGCTGGCCGAGGCCATCGACCTGATGTCCTGCGCCCATGCCGTGGTGTCCAACGACTCGGGCCTGATGCACGTGGCCGCCGCGCTGAACCGCCCGCTGGTGGCGGTGTACGGCTCGACCTCGCCGGGCTTCACCCCGCCGCTGGCCGAGCACGTGGAAGTGGTGCGCACCGGCATCGAGTGCAGCCCGTGCTTCGACCGCACCTGCCGCTTCGGCCACTACAACTGCCTGCGCCTGCTGGAACCGGGCAAAGTCATCGCTGCCTTGCACAGCCTGACCGGGCCGGACCTGATCGATACCGTGGCCGAGGTCGACTAAGTGCGGGTACTGATCATCAAGACTTCGTCGCTGGGTGATGTGATCCACACCTTGCCGGCGCTTACCGATGCGGCCCACGCCATCCCGGGCATCCGCTTCGACTGGGTGGTGGAAGAAGGCTTCGCCGAAATCCCCAGCTGGCACCCGGCGGTCGACCAGGTGATCCCGGTGGCCATTCGCCGCTGGCGCAAGAACCTCTGGCAAACCATCAAGAGCGGCGAGTGGAAGGCGTTCAAGCAACGTGTACGCGAGCGCAAGTACGACCTGGTGATCGACGCCCAGGGCCTGGTCAAGTCGGCCTGGCTGACCCGCTATGTGAAGGCGCCTGTGGCTGGCCTGGACCGCTACTCGGCCCGCGAAGGCTGGGCCAGCCGCTTCTATGACCGGCGCCTGTCGGTTGCCACCGGCCAGCATGCGGTGGAGCGGGTGCGCCAGCTGTTCGCCATGGCCCTGGCCTACGACCTGCTGGAAGGCATCGGCAACTACGGCCTCGACCTCGAGCGCCTGCAACTGCCGCCGGCCGCCCCCTATGTGGTGTTCCTGCACGGTACCACCTGGGCGACCAAGCACTGGCCCGAAGCCTACTGGCGCGAACTGGCCGAGCGCATGGGCCGGCGCAAGCTGGAAGTGCGCCTGCCGTGGGGCAACCCGGCCGAGAAGGCGCGGGCCGAGCGCATCGCCCAGGGCTTGAACAACTGCCAGGTGCTCCCCAAATTGAACCTTGCCGGCGTCGCACGCGTGTTGGCGGCGGCAAAAGCCTGTGTGGCGGTCGATACCGGCCTCGGCCACCTGGCGGCGGCACTCGATGTGCCCACCATTTCGCTGTTCGGCCCGACCAACCCGGGCCTGACCGGCGCCTACGGGCGGACCCAGATTCACCAGGCCAGTGACTGGCCCTGCGCGCCCTGCCTGCAGAAGAAGTGCACCTACAAACCGAGCGCCGACGACCTGCGCCGGTTCGATCTGAAACGCGAGTGGCCGCTGTGCTTCACTCGCCTGAATCCCGAGCATGTGGCGAGCCGCTTGAGCGCGTTGCTGCTGGCTGAGGATGTCCGTTGATGCAACTGGCTTTCGTGCTTTACAAATATTTCCCCTTCGGCGGGCTGCAGCGCGACTTCATGCGCATTGCCCTGGAATGCCAGAAGCGGGGCCACCAGATCCGTGTGTACACGCTGATCTGGGAGGGTGACATTCCGCCGGGCTTCGAAGTGCTGGTGGCGCCGGTGAAGGCGATTTTCAATCACCGCCGCAACGAGAAGCTCAGCGCCTGGATGGCCGCCGATCTGGCCAAACGCCCGGTCGACCGCCTGATCGGCTTCAACAAGATGCCTGGGCTGGATGTGTACTACGCCGCCGACGGCTGCTTCGAGGACAAGGCGCAGACCCTGCGTGGCGGCCTGTACCGCCGCTGGGGCCGCTACCGGCACTTTGCCGAGTACGAACGTGCGGTGTTCGCCAAGGACGCCCATACCGAAGTGCTGATGATTTCCGAAGTGCAGCAGCCGCTGTTCATCAAGCACTACGGCACCCCGGTGGAGCGTTTCCACCTGCTGCCGCCGGGCATTTCCCAGGACCGCCGCGCGCCGGCCAATGCCGGCGAAATCCGCGCCGAGTTCCGCAAGGAATTCGACCTGGGCGATGACGACCTGCTGCTGGTGCAGATTGGCTCGGGCTTCAAGACCAAGGGCGTTGACCGCAGCCTGAAGGCCCTGGCCGCGCTGCCATCGGCCTTGCGCAAACGCACCAGGCTGATGGTGATCGGCCAGGATGACCCCAAGGTGTTCCAGCTGCAAAGTGCTACCTTGGGCCTGGGCGAGCAGGTGCAGTTCCTCAAGGGCCGCAGCGACATCCCGCGCTTTCTGCTGGGCGCCGACCTGCTGATCCACCCGGCGTACAACGAGAACACCGGCACGGTACTGCTTGAGGCACTGGTGGCCGGCTTGCCGGTGCTGGTCTCCAAAGTATGCGGCTACGCCCACTATATCGCCGAGGCCGACAGTGGCCTGGTGCTGGACGAGCCGTTCGAGCAGGAACAGCTCAATGGCTACCTGCAGCGCATGCTCGAAGACCAGCAGGCCCGCGCCAGCTGGTCGCGCAACGGCCTGGCGTTTGCTGAAACCGCCGATCTGTACAGCATGCCGCAGCATGCCGCCGACGTGATCCTGGGGCAGGAGTCCGCATGAAGCTGATACTGGCCGAACCGTTCAAGCGCCTGTGGGCCGGGCGTGATGCCTTCGATGCCGTGGAGGCGCTGCAAGGCGAGGTCTATCGCGAACTGGAAGGGCGCCGCACGCTGCGCACCGAAGTCGCTGGCGAGGGCTTTTTCGTCAAGATCCACCGCGGCATCGGCTGGGGCGAGATCTTCAAGAACCTGCTTACCGCCAAGCTGCCGGTACTCGGCGCCGGCCAGGAATGGCAGGCCATCCAGCGCCTGCACCAGGTTGGCGTGCCGACCATGACAGCCGTCGCCTATGGCGAGCGTGGCAGCAACCCGGCCGCGCAGCACTCGTTCATCATCACCGAAGAGCTGGCGCCGACCATCAGCCTGGAAGACTTCAGCATCGACTGGGTGAGGCAGCCGCCCGAGCCGCGCCTGAAGCGCGCGCTGATTGCCGAAGTGGCGAAGATGACCGGCGGCATGCACCGCGCCGGGGTCAACCACCGCGACTGCTACATCTGCCACTTCCTGCTGCACACCGACCGCCCGGTGACGGCGGAAGACTTCAAACTGTCGGTAATCGACCTGCACCGCGCGCAGACCCGGGCGAAAATCAGCCGCCGCTGGCGCGACAAGGACCTGGCCGCGCTGTACTTCTCGGCGCTGGACATCGGCCTGACCCAACGCGACAAGCTGCGCTTCCTGCGCGGTTACTTCCAGCGCCCGCTGCGGCAGGTCCTTAAGGATGAAGCCGCGCTGCTCGCCTGGCTGGAGCGCAAGGCGCAGAAACTCTATGACCGCAAGCAACGCTATGGGGATGCACTCTGATGGCGGGGTGGACACTGGCGCCGGGGTACGAACACCTGGCGGCGGACTTCGGCAGCCTCGATGCTGTATTTGCCCTGCAAGGCGAGCGCCTGACCCGCGACCCGCTCAGTGAGGTGGTGCGTATCACGCGTGACGGGGTCAATTATTACGTCAAGCGCTACACCGGGGCCGGCAAGCACATGCGCCGTTACCTGGGCCGGCCGCGGATCAAGGCCGAATGGCAGAACCTCAAGCAGTTCGACAAGTGGGGCATTCCCACTGCCGAAGTGGTGGCCTGGGGCCTGGAACGCAATGGCCTGGCCTTTGGCCGGGGGGCCATGATCACCCGCGAACTGCCGCATACCGAAGACTTGTCGGCGCTGGCCGAGCGTAACGATGCACGCCTGGCCGATCGCGCCTGGGTCGGGCATGTCAGCAGCCAGCTGGCGCGCCACACCCGGGTCATGCACCAGCACCACTTCGCCCACAACGACCTGAAATGGCGCAACTTACTGGTCGACGACCAGGGCACGCTATTCTTCATCGACTGCCCCACCGGCGATTTCTGGCGCGGCTTCATGTGGCGGCACCGGATGATCAAGGACCTGGCATGCCTGGACAAAGTGGCCAAATACCACCTGTCGGCGACCCAGCGCCTGCGTTTCTACCTGCAATATCGTGGCCGCGACCGGCTGAATGTGCGTGACAAGAAGCGCATTCGCCAGGTGGTGAGCTTTTTCGAGGGAAGGGAATGACCGATTACCTGGCCAGCGCGGACCTCGCGCTGCTCAAGCGCCATGGCCTGGACGACTTCGAGGCACTGTGGGCGCTGCAACTGGATGCCGTGGACGAACCGAACACCGGCCGCGGTGGCTGGAGCAGCGTGTACCGCCTGGAGCTCGAGGGCAAGGGCTACTACCTCAAGCGCCAGAGCGACTACCTGACCCGTACCCTGCACCGGCCATTCGGCGAGCCGACCTTCGCCCGCGAATTCCGCAACATCAGCCGTTACCAGAAACTGCAGATTCCGGCCTTGCAGGCGGTGTTCTACGGCGAGCGCAAGAAAGGCGGCACGCACCGGGCGATCCTGATGACTCGTGCTCTGGACGAATGGGCCGACCTCGACAGCTTGCTGGCCCGGTGGCCACAACTGAGCGATGCCGAACGCAATGGTGTCCTGCAGGCCTGCGGCCAGCTGGCGCGCACCCTGCACAGCGCCGGCCAGGTGCATGGTTGCTTCTACCCCAAGCACATCTTCCTGCGTCAGCGCCGCGAAGGCTGGGACGCGCAACTGATCGACCTGGAGAAGACCCGACCCCTGCTGTTCGGCATGCGTGACCGCCTCAAGGACCTGGAGCCGTTGCTGCGCCGCGCACCGGTCTGGGACGAGCGCGATGTACGTACGTTGCTGGCCAGCTACCTGGCGCAGCCTGCCGATGGCACGCTGGTCGATACCTGGCTGCAACGCCTGACGCAACGCCGTCGTGAAAAAGAGGCCCGCTGATGCGTTTGTCTGAATTGAAAGAGGCCGGGCGCAGCCCCTCGTTGCCCCTGAGCATCACTCTGGCCGATGCCGCCGGCACGGCCGACCTGCAATTGCTCAGCCTGCTGCGCGTGCTGCCGGGCCAGCGCTATGTGGGTGCCGGCGTGTGGCGCGGTACCCCGGTGCTGGCCAAGCTGCTGGTCGGTGGTAGCGCTGCACGGCATTTCCAGCGCGAACTGCAAGGCGTGAAACTGTTGGCCGAGCAGGGCCTGACCACGCCGAAGCTGCTGGCTGACGGCCTCAAGGAAGGCGAGGGCGGCTGGCTGCTGTTCGAATTCCTCGACAGCGCCGAAAGCCTGGCCGATGCCTGGGCGGCAGTGGAGAGCTTGCCGGTGTTGGCTGACGAGCAGCATCTGGTGCTGGGCGAGGCGCTCACTGCAGTGGCGCACATGCACGCCCGGGGCCTGTGGCAGGAAGACCTGCACCTGGACAACCTGCTGCGCCACGGCGGCAAGCTGTACCTGATCGACGGCGCCGGCATCAAGACCGAAACGCCTGGCCAGCAGCTGTCACGCCCGCGTGTGCTGGAAAACCTGGGGGTGTTCTTCGCTCAGCTCCCCAAGCGCCTGGAGCCTTTCATCGAAGAACTGCTGGTGCACTACCTGCTGGCCAACGCCGAGCATGCGCTGCCGCTGGAAGCCTTGCAGAAGCAGGTGGACAAGGTGCGCAGCTGGCGCCAGAAGGATTACCTGGAAAAGGCTGGTCGTGAATGCAGCCTGTTCAGTGTCGAGCGCAGCCTTTCGGGCTTGCGGGCAATTCGCCGCGACGAGGTCGAAGCCATGCTGCCGGTACTGGAGCAGGCCGACGCGTTGATCGACCAGGGTCACCTGTACAAGACCGGTGGTGCGGCCAGTGTGGCGCGCATCGAGGTTGGCGGCCGCACGCTGGTGCTCAAGCGCTACAACATCAAGAACACCGCTCACTGGTTCAAGCGCTTCTGGCGCCCGAGCCGGGCCTGGCATTCCTGGATCGAAGGCCATCGCCTGGAGTTCCTCGACATTGCCACGCCGCGTCCACTGGCGGTGCTGGAGCAACGGGTGATGGGGCTGCGAAGCCGTGCCTACCTGGTCACCGAGTATATCGATGGCCCAGACCTGGCCGAATGCTTCGCGCCCTACGTGGATAACGGCGATGCGCCCGAGGAGCAGGTGGATGCCCTGGTGCATGTGATGCAGCAGCTGATTCGCGAGCGTATCAGTCACGGTGACTTCAAGGGCCACAACCTGTTCTGGCACAACGGCCAATGGTCGCTGATCGACCTTGACGCCATGTGCCAGCACGCCACCCAGCTCAGCTTCGCCCCGGCCTACGCCCGTGATCGGGCGCGGCTGCTGCGCAACTGGCCGAGCGGCAGTGCCTTGCATCAGCGGCTGGACCGGCTGCTGCCCAAGCTGGCCGAGTAATCCGCCGGTAGTGCCAGCCAGTCGCTGCTGCGGCCTGGCTGGCGCACGCGAATGCGCCATTGGCCGCCCTGTTGGCGCAATACTGCCCAGGCGTGGACTGCGCCCAGTGCCTTCTCGGGCAGCAGCAAATGGTATTGCCCGGCAAGCAGGTGCCGTCGAACCGGCAACTGATGGTTACCCAACTGCAGATAGAGTTGCCCCCCAGCGTCGTGCAGGTCGGCGTCCCCTGCCACCGGTTCGCCCGCTAATGGTTGTTGCAGGCGTACCTCTTCCAGCAGGTGGGCTATGTCAGGCAACCCGTCATGCCAAAGCACGATGGAATCGACCACCCAATTGCCGTTGCGCAGCCGTTTGATCGGCAGTTGCGCGTAGGCATCCGGCTGCCTGGGGTCGAGTACCCGCCAGCGATAGCCGTCGAAGTGGACGTTGTACAACCGCCCCTGGCTGTCCTTGACGAAGTACCGGTCCGGACCTGGTACGCTGTTGATCTGTTCGTACACTTCCTCGCCATGAACGCCGTCGATCCGGTAGCGCAGCTTGCTCACATCCACGGCCGCTTCGTGGGTATTCGGCAGTGGGCGCGGAGGTTGCGGCGGCAGGCCGCGCATCGCCCTGCGCATGAGGGGCGAACCAGCGAAACTGGACAACCCATCGGCGCTGTGGCTCAAAGCGGCCATGGCGTGGTGGAAGGTTGCTGCATAATCCTCTTTTTCCAGGGCTTCGAAGCCGTCCCACAGCGAAATCGACATACGGCCGAAGGCCAGGGCTGACATTGTCGGGGCCGGTAGCACGAGGCTGATCATGTCGAGAACCAGGCGCAGCGTCGACAGCCCGTACTCGCCGAGCAGCTCGCGGTTGCTGCGGCTGTTGGTATCGGCCTCGGCGATCATGGCGTGGACCTGGGCCTTGTAAAGGGCATCGAAGAGGTTGCCGTTGATCATTGGCCTTTGCACGTATGGCCCGAGGCGGCCCTTGCGCACCAACTTGTCGAGCCGCTTGCCATCAGCCAGAGGCGCGCGCTGGATCAGGTACTTTCGCAAGGAAGGCGTGCTGCGAAGGGTTCTGAGCAGCGCCCGGGTATCGGGGTATTCACGCCATGCGCGCCGATCGGGAGCGTCCGGCGTATACAGCACCAGCGACGGCTGGTTGTCGCTCTCGGCATTGAGCAGCAGTACCCCTTGCAGCGTGTGCCCGTCGATGATCAGTTGGCGCACCGCAATACGATGCTCGTCGATGGTAGGGCGCCAATTGTTGTCGGGGTGGTCGGTGACGGCTTTGACCCAGCGATAGCCCCGCTCGTGGGTATCGTTCAGAAAGTGCCTGGCATAGCGGGCCTTGGCCGCCTCGGCGCGCATGCGGGCGCGGTTCATGTTGCCGTGGCATTGCATGCGCCAGCGCGCACCTGGAGACTCCAGCAGGTGGGTTCGCAGGTAGCGGATGTAGCCACTGCCGGCGTCCAGCTCACGCACCAGGCGCTTTACCCCTTCCGCGGATATTGATTCCAGCGTGGAACCGTCTTCGTGGTGTATTCGGGCAGTCAGCCAGTAATCGACGTCGAACCAGCCGATGTTCAGCAGGGCCAGCTCGTCCAGGCGGTAGGTGGTGGTTACCAGTTCGATGGTGCCACCGACATGGCGACGGTTTGCAACGGCCACGTAACCCGAAGGTGCCAGCGGGTTGATCAGCGGGCCGGTGCGGTGTGCAAGTGTGACGGTTATGCAGACTTTTTCGGCAGGCAATTCGATGGAGAATTCGCGCCGCAGCGCCTTGCCGAGGCGTTCGCGCACCCATGCCAGCAGGTGGTGGCGATTGCCGAACGCCTCCAGGGTCAAAAGGCCGGGTGCAGCAGCCTGGGTGATGGCCCCGGCGAGCTCCTGGATCGTTTGCATGATGTGCGTCAGGCTTTGCGTGGAGCTCTGGCGCAGCCAGGCGGGCAGGTGTTTTTCCAGCAGCAGCGCATAACGGGTGGACAACGCGTATTGGCTGCCCATGAGATCGGTCAGTGACTGCTGTTTGGCCAGGGTGCTTTTCAGTGCCGGTAGATTCGGGTTCTGGTCAAGCGCCCAGGCGGCGTGCCAGGCGATGGTGAGCCGTTGATGCTGCGCGTCGATCACGTCAGTGGCCTGTTGCTCGACCAGGTCGCCGGTAAACCACTCGTAGCGCAGCCGGTCGGCACACCGGACCAGTTGCTGGTCCTGCAGGCGAGGTAGCAGTTGCAGCATTGGCCGGCTTTGCATGGGGTCGTCCAGGCGCTCGCACAGCTCCCTGTGCAGTTCGGCCAGGTTGGCGAAGCCTTCAACGCCATGAGACACGCTGCACAACAGTGCCTGGCCTGTGGCTGTTGCAGGCTCGGCAATGGCCCCTTCCGGTGCTTCTGCCACCAGTACCAGCACGCCGGGTAACGGCAACCGGCCATGGGGGCTTGAACGGTTGAATACCGGCCGATAAACCTGGGCCCGGTGGGTGTCTGGCAGGTGGTTGCGCTGCCAGGGTAGCGGCAGTTCCAGGGAGGTGCGCAGCAGGCTGATGTGGCTGTAGTCCAGGGTCTGGTCGGCGAGGCGCAGTTCCAGTTCGGCCAGAAGTTGCTCATGACGCAGTTCGCGCAGTTGTCGGGCGCGGCTGTGGCCTGCTTCGACAGGGTCGTTCCAGAACGCTGCCAGGTCACCGAAAAAACGCTGACGCATGGCGGCCGGCTCCGTTTCGCCCGCCAGTTCGGGTTTGCCTTGCTCAAGGGCGATCAGTTGTTGATCGAGCGCTTCGAGGCGCTGCAAAGGTGTCATGGTAAGGCTCCTTGGAAAATGGCAGCCAACCATGTCGCGGCAAAAGAGGGTGCGGGTATTACCCGGCTACTGCCGTGGACGAGGGTAGAAACCTTGCAGGCCAAGAGCCGCCGACACCCCCAGGCCGAGCCAGGCCAGGCTGTCCCAGACCCCGTCCCCCAGCAAGGCGGCAAATAGCCCCACGGCAGTGAGCAGGGCCACGACCGTCGGCCATATGAAGATACGCCAGGTCGGCTGTGACTTGTGGCTCATGCCCGCGCCTCCCGCTTCGTGCGCTGTTTGCCCCACCACAGGTACAAGCCGCTGCCGAGGACGATGATGGTCAGCACATCGAGTAGCGCCCACAGGATTTGCATTGGCCGGCCGCCGTAGTCGCCGAAGTGCAGTGGTTGCGACAGGCCCATGGCATCCATGTACCAGGGGCGTTCGCCGACGGCGGTCACCGTTAGTGTTCGCGCATCGATCAGTACGGGCGTGAGCAGGTGCGAGGTCAGGTGCGTGGCGCCCTTCATGAACACCGCATAGTGGTGCTCGCTGGAAAAGCGTGTGCCCGGGAAGGCGATGAAGTCCGGGCGCATGCCGGGAGCGGCCTGTTCGGCGATGGTCAGCAGGTGGGTGGCCGGGGCGCGTTCGGTGAGCGGTGGGGCATCACGGTACGGGGCAACCATGGCGGCCAGGCTGTCGTTGCGCCAGGCGGCGATGACCAGGTCCGACAGCGCGCTGATGACACCGGTCACGCCTACCGTCAGTGCCCATGCCAAGGTGACCACACCGATCAGGTTGTGCAGGTCGAGCCAGCGCAGGCGACGGGATTTACCGTGGCGCACCGTGCCGAAGTCCAGGCGGCGCATGAACGGTGCATAGAGCACGGTGCCGGAGATGATCGCCACGACGAACAGCACGCCCATGAAGGCCAGCAGCAGCTTGCCGGGCAGGCCGGCGAACATGTCCACGTGCAGGCGCAGCATGGTCATCATGAAGCCGCCGTTGGCGGCCGGCATGGCCACGGCTTCACCGGTGCGGGCGTCGAGCATGAAGGTGTGCGACGAATTGGGCTCGGTGCCGGCGGTGGCGGCGGTGATGGCCACTACGCCGTTGGCTTCGTCCTCGTCGTAGCCGAAGTACTGCATGACCTCGCCGGGGCGGTGCTGCTCGGCCTTGATCACCAACTGCTGCAGGTCGAGGTGTGGCGTATCGGCCGGCATTTCCCGCAGTTCGGGGGCGTCGCCGAGCAGGTGTTCGAGCTCGTGGTGGAAGATCAGCGGCAGGCCGGTGACTGCCAGCAACAGCAGGAACAGGGTGCAGACCAGGCTGCTCCAGGTGTGGATCACCGACCAGCGGCGGATGGTTGGGCTTTTCATCACGGTACCGATTTTTGCCTGTTGGAAGCTGGGGCTGCTGCGCAGCCCTTTCGCAGCGCAAGGCTGCTTCTACAGGGACCGCGTTGGCCGTTGTAGGAGCAGCCTTGTGCTGTGAATGGCCCGGCTCACTCAGAACTTGTAATTGACACTGGCCACCACGTTGCGCTCGTCGCCGTAGTAGCAGTAGTACCCGTCACAGGTAGACAAGTAGTCCTTGTTGAACAGGTTCTTCGCATCCACGGCTACGGTCACCCCCTTGAGGGTGCTGTTCAGGCGGCCCAGGTCGTAGTGCACCGAAGCGTCGTACACGGTGTAGGACCCAACATGCCCCCAATCGGTGTTAGTGGTATTACCGTAGGTGTCGCCCACGTAGCGCACGCCAACGCCGACCCCGAACCCATCCAGTGGTCCGCTGTGCCAGGTGTAGTCAGCCCAGGCAGTAGCCTGGTTGCGCGGCACCTGCGCCATGCGCTTGCCTTTCTCGTCACTGGTGCCTTTGATGATTTCGCTGTCGTTGTAGGTGTACGAGCCCACCAGTTTGAGGTTCTCGGTCACATCCGAGGTAGCCTCCAACTCCAGGCCTTTTACGCGCACTTCGCCTACCTGGCGGGTGACACCTCCCTCGGTCACCGACATGTTCTCCTGTGTCAGGTCGAACACAGCAGCGGTGAACAGGCTATTGCTGCCTGGAGGCTGGTACTTGATGCCCAGTTCGTATTGCTTGCCTTCGGTCGGTTCGAAGGCATCGGCGCTGTTGACGGTGGAACCGGTGGCAGCCTGGAACGACTCGGCATAGGAGATGTAAGGCGTCAGGCCGTTATCGAATACATAGCTGAGAGCTGCGTTACCACTGAACTTCTTGTCGCGCTGAGTATTGGTGGCGTCGCCTTGGTTGTGGAAGGTGGTGCCGGTGTGCACCCAGTCCTCACGGCCACCAAGGGTCAGGCGCCAGTTGTCCAACGCCATCTGGTCCTGGATATACAGGCCGGTCTGCTGGGTTTTCTGGTCGTAGTCGTACATGTCGAAGTACTGAACGTTCGAGAAATCCTGACCGTAGATGGGGTTGTGGATATTGCTCGGTGGCACACCCGCCGAACCCCAGCGCCAGCGGGCATTGCTGTCCGAACGCTGGTGGTCGAGCCCCAGCAACAGGGTATGGGCAACCTGCCCGGTCTGGAAGTCGGCCTGGAAGTTGTTGTCCAAGGCGAACTGGGAGATGTCCTCCTCGACGATACCGGCGGTGCGTTGCACGGTGCCATCGGCGCTGACAGCTTCGTCCGGGCCGGCTGGCCAGATCGAACCACCGGCGGTAATGCCCTTGAAGTCCAGTTCGTTACGCGCGTAGCGCAGGTTCTGACGGAACTGCCAGGTGTCGTTCAGGCGTGTTTCGAACGCATAGCCGAGGTGGTAGTAGGTGCGGTCGTATGATTCCCAATCCGGGTCGCCCAGGTTCTTGTGGTGCGATATCTTGCCTGCGGGGCTATCCAGTTTGGTGCCCTGCAGTGGCAGGAACTGGCCGGTGATGCCGGTGTCATCGCGGGTGTATTGGCTGATGAAAGTCAGCTTGGTGTCGTCGTTGATGTTCCAGGTCAGGCTGGGCGCGATGTTGTAGCGCTTGTCCGGGATGTGGTCTACCGGCGAACCGCTGTCACGCACGGTGCCGCTCACTCGGTACAGGAACTGGCCTGCATCGTCGAGCTTGCCAGTGCTGTCGAAGTTGATCTGCTTGTGGTTGTTGCTGCCAACCTGGGCTTCGACTTCGTGGCTGCTTTCCAATTGCGGCCGACGGCTGGTCATGTCCAGCAGGCCGCCTGGTGGAGTCTGGCCGTAGACCGAAGAGGCCGGGCCACGCAGCACGGCGATGCGCTCCAGGTTCCAGGGCTCGATCTTGGGGGTGGCGTAGTTGCCCTTGGGCAATGGCAGGCCATCGAGGAACTGGGTAGGCACAAAACCCCGTACCAGCAACCAGTCGCTGCGCGAGTCGGAACCATAGCCGCTGCTCTGCACGCCAGCGGTGTAGCGAAGGGCGTCGTTCAGGCTGAGCACCGGCCGGTCTTCCATCTGCTGGCGGGTGATCACGCTTACCGAGCGGGGAAGTTCGGCGATGGCGGTGTCGGTCTTGGTGCCTGCTGCTGTCCGGGTAGCGGTGTAACCCTCTACCGGTCCCCAGGCGCTTTCATAGCTGGAAGTCGCATTGATCGCAGTCTCCGGCAACGCCAGTGTCCCTTCCGGCGTAGCCACCAGGCTGTAGCTGCCCACGCTGCTTTGCTGCAGCTGCAGGCCGGTGCCGCGCAGGGCGGCCTGCAGGGCACCAAGGCCATCGTACTGCCCGCTCACCGGGGCCGAGGTGCGGCCACTTACCAATGCCGGGTCGATGGCCAGGGTGATGCCGGCCTGGCTGGCGATCTGGTTGAGAGTGGTGGCCAGCGGAGCGCTGGGCAGGTCGTAGGCACGCTGAGCGGATTGCTCGGCGGCGAACAGGGCAGGGCTGGCCAATGGCGCGGCCACGGCGATGGCCAGGGCCATCAGGCTGGGGCGCAGGATACGATCAACAGCACGGGACATGCAGCGGCTCCTCGACGGATAAGTGCTTTCTGCTTCCTTGCCGAGCGAGATTTGAAAAGTGACAGGGCGAATCTGAAAAAAATTGAGAATTATTTGAAGTTGGTTTTCGCCTGTACCGCCCCTTTCGCGGGCTTGCCCGCTCCCACAGGGATCGCGGGGGCTTTGAGGCTGGTGCAACCCTGTGGGAGCGGGTTTACCCGCGAAGAGGCCGGTGCAGGTTTATTTGGGAACGACGGTCACCCACCACGGCGTATGCCGCTCGACCTTCACTGGCAGTGCCGGCACCAGCGACGACAGTGCCAGGTCGGTATCGGTCAGCGGGAAGCTGCCGGTCACCCGCAGGTCGGCGACCTGGTCGTCTACCCCGAGGTAACCGCTGCGGTACTGGCCAAGCGTGGCCAGCAGGTCAGCCAGGCGCACGTTGTCCACCACTAGCATGCCGCGGGTCCAGGCGTCGGCACCGGCTGGCACCGTGCCGATCCGGCCAAGGCCGTTGGCGTTCATCAGAACCTGCTGGCCTTCGCGCAGCACCTGTTCGTCACCGCTGTTCAGCGGCATGGCAGCGACCGAGGCTTGCAGTACTTCCAGGCGCGTGCCGTCGTCCTCGCGGCGCACCAGGAAGCGCGTGCCCAACGGGCGCAGGCGGCCATCGTCGGTGCGCACCAGCAGCGGGCGCGGGTCCTGATGGCCGGTTTCGACCGAGATCTCGCCCTGGTGCAGCACGATCACCCGTTGCTCGCCGGCGTAGTCGATATCCACGGCAGTGTGGCTGTTCAGGCTCAACAAGGTGCCGTCTTCCAGGCGCAGGGTACGCAGTTCGCCGGTGGCGGTACGCTGGTCGGCCAGCCAGTAGCTCGGTGCCAGCGATGGTGCGCCGACCCAGGCCAGCAGCGAGCCCAGCAGAAACATGCCGGCCAGCCCGCCGCCGACCTTGCCGATACGTCGGCGCAGCCCGGCGCGCGATTGCAGCAGGGCCTGGCGTGCCGGGCCGGCAGCGGCGCTCACGCGCTGGTCCATGGCACCGAGTTGGCGCCAGGCGCGGGCATGCTCCTCGCTGGCGGCATGCCAGCGCATGAATTCGCTGCGCTCGTCAGGTGTGCCGCTGCCGTTGTCGAGGCTGAGCTTCCAGGCAATGGCGGCTTCCAGCACCCGGGACGAAACCGGTGAACTGCTCACGTCGGCTCCCCGTACAGGGCCACGTAGCACTGGCGCATGCCCTGGGCGATGTACTGGCGCACCCGCGAAACCGAAACCCCCATGCGCTCGGCGATTTCGGCATGGCTCATACCGTCCAGGCGATTGTGCAGGAATGCTGCGCGGGCCTTGCTCGACAGCTTGCCGAGCAGGCGGTCGATGGCCTTGAGGTCCTCGAGGATCAGGTGTTGCACTTCCGGGGAAGGTTGTTCGGCTTCCGGCATCAGGGCCAGTTCGGCCAGGTAGGCCTGTTCCAGCGCGGCGCGGCGGAAGTGGTCGAACATCAGGCCCTTGGCCACGGCGGCCAGGAACGCGCGGGGTTCGCGGGGCGTATCCAGTTGCGCACGGCCGAGCAGGCGCACGAAGGTGTCCTGGCTCAGGTCTTCGGCACGTTGGCGGCAGGCCATGCTGCGTTGCAGCCAGGCGAGCAGCCAGCCGCGATGGTCGCGGTACAGCGTACCGACCAGATCGGCGTGTGGGCTCTGTGCAGAAGACAAGCAGCGTCCCCCCGGAACGAATGCATTAACTAACGATAATTATTCGCGATTGTTGCAGAGGGGAGGGGGTGGGTGCAATGGACGCTTATCGGATGGCCATCATCCAAGTCGTGCAGATGTTATGCCTGTGCTGGCCTCTTCGCGGGTAAACCCGCTCCCACAGGATCTCCAGGGCATCAAAGGCAGTACAGTCCCTGTGGGAGCGGGTTTACCCGCGAAGAGGCCAGCAAGGGCGGTGAAAAGCTACAGGCCGTGGTTGTGCACCTTGCGCCTGCGCCACCCGCGCAAGCGCTGCTCCAGCTGCAGCGGGCTGTCCAGCTGCTGGCGTCGGGCCTGGCTGAACAGGATCAGCGCCAGTTCGGCGGTAACCAGCGCATCGGCGCTGGCGTGATGGCGCTCCTCGACCTGGAGGCCAAACCGCGCCACCCAGTCATCCAGCCCGGCCTCGCGCAGCACTGTGTCGGGGTTGAGCATCGGCGCCAGCTCGGCAACATCCAGGAAAGGTGACTGCAAGCGATAGCCCAGACTTTCCTTCAGCGCGCGGGCGAGCATGCGCTGGTCGAACGGCGCATGAAATGCCAACACCGGGCTGTTGCCGATGAAGTCGAGCAGATCGAGCAAGGCCTCGGCCGGGTCGCAACCGGCAGCCAGGGCACTCGGGCCCAGGCCGTGGATCAGCACGCTGGCGTTGGTCTTCTGCAAAGGCCGGTGCAAGGTGCGTTCGAACTGCTGGGCAAAGTCGATGGCGCCGTCTTCGATGGCGACGGCACCAACCGATAACACCTGGTCACGGTTGGTGTTCAGGCCGCTGGTCTCCAGGTCCAGCACCACCCAGCGTTGCTCGCGCAGGGTACACACCCCCAATGGCGCTGGCTTGGGCAGCCGGGCCAGGCGCTGGCGCGTGGCGTGGTCCAGTTCCGGCGCACTGGGGCGCAGCCAGGCGAACAGGCTCATAGCTGGTACCGCAAGGCCAGGCTGCTTTGCAGGCGCTGGGCCTGGCGCAGGGACTCGCGCAGGATGCGCCGGTCCAGGTGGTTGAGGCTGTCCGGGTCCAGGCGGTTGGAATAGGGCAGGTTGTCGCGGGTCTGGCGCTGGTGCTGCTGCATGCGGGTTTGCTGGATGAAGTGGTAGGCCTCTTCATACGCTGCGCCATCCAGTGCCTCGATCACGCCCTTGGCCACGAGCTGGCGAAGGCGCTCCAAGGTATTGCAGGCACCGATGCCGTTGGCCAGGGCCAGCAGCCGCGCACCATCGACGAAGGGTGTCAGGCCCTGGACCTTGAGGTCGAGGGTGGCGGCCTTGTCGTTGCCCTGGCGGGTCAGCACGAACTCGCGCAGGCGGCCCACCGGCGGGCGCTGGCGCAGGGCGTTGTCAGCCATCATGCGCTGGAAGATGCGGTTGTCGGCCACCTGGTCCAGCAGGCCCTGGCGCAGCTGCTCGCAACCTTGCTCGTCGCCCCACACCACGCGCAGGTCGAAATAGATGCTCGAGCCCAGCAGGTTCTCCGGGCTGGCTTCGCGGACAAAACCGGCAAAACGCCGCGCCCATTCACTGCGCGACAGGCACAGCTCGGGGTTGCCGGCCATGACGTTACCCTTGCACAGGGTGAAGCCGCACTGGGCCAGGCACTGGTTGATGTATTGCGCCAGCGGCAGCAGGCGTGCGCGGATGGCGTCGGCTTCGGCGCCGTTGGCGGCTTCGAAGAGGATGCCGTTGTCCTGGTCGGTGTGCAGGGTTTGTTCTCGTCGCCCCTCGCTGCCAAAGCACAGCCAGCTGAACGGCACGCCCGGGTCACCGCGCTCGGCCAGCGCCAGTTCGATCACCCGGCACACGGTGTGGTCGTTGAGCAGGGTGATGATCTGGGTGATCTGCGTGGAGGACGCGCCATGGGCCAGCATGCGCTCGACCAGCTGGCTGATTTCGCCGCGCAGCGAGACCAGGGTATCCAGACGTGGCGCATGGCGGATGGTGCGTGCCAGGTGCACCAGGTCGACCCGTTGCAGGGAGAACAGGTCGCGCTCCGAAACCACACCGCACAGGCGCTGGTTTTCCACCAGGCATACGTGGGCGATGTGCCGCTCGGTCATCGCCATGGCTGCGTCGAAGGCGCTGGCCTGGGGGCTGAGGTAGAACGGCTGGGCGGTCATGTGGCGTGCGATGGGTGCACCCAGGTCGGCATCGGCCGCAGCCACCACCTGGCGCAAGTCGCGCAGGGTGAAGATACCGGTGGGGTAGCGCTGCGGGTCGACCACCACGATGCTGCCGACCTGCTGCTCGTGCATCAGCCGCACGGCGTCGCGCAGGGGCGTGTCGGGGCTGCACACCACCGGGTGGCGCATGGCCAGTTCACCCAGTGGCGTGTTCAGCGAATACTGGGTGCCGAGGGTTTCCACCGCGCGCTGGCGTACCTGCTGGTTGACCTGGTCGAGCAGGCTGCTGACCCCGCGCAGGGCAAAATCCCGAAACACTTCCGACATCGAGAACACGCGGATGAACGCGGCCTTGTTCAGCTGCAGGCAGAAGGTGTCCTCACCTGCCAGATGCTCGGTGCGTGTCGCCCGTTCGCCGAGCAGGGCAGCCAGCGGGAAGCATTCGCCACTGGTGATCTCGAAGGTAGTCTCCACACCAGGTTTGACCAGATGCTGGCGTTCGCCGACCACGCGGCCCTGCTTGACGATGTAGAAGTGCTCGACCGGCCCGTCGGCAGGTTTGACGATGCTTTCGCCGCTGGCATAGAAGCGCAGCTGGCACTGTTCGACCAGGTAGGCCAGGTGGCTGTGTTCCATCTGGTTGAACGGCGGAAAACGCTGCAGGAACTGCAAGGTGCCCTGGATGTTCTGCAGCACTGCCGTCCTGCCCGCCTGGCTGTAGGCGTCCTTTTTGCTCATGAAACTGACCGTATCGCTATGCCGAACTATATATCTATATATATAGGTGCCGGCCATGTTGTTCTCTGCCTCCATGGTCGGCTTGCGGCGGGATGGTGCCCATTGGACGTAAGTCTATGAGCGCTCCTGTCAAAGACCCGACGAAAGGCCAGCCGGGTTACGCAAGTTCTGCGGTCCTAATGCTGAAGCGGAAATTTTTTGACGAGATGAGCATGCCTGAGCAACACGACATCCTGAGCGACGCCGAGCGCGAGGCATTGGCCGTCGTAAGTGCGCCCGTGGCTGCCAAGCCGCTGGTGCTGGTGGTGGATGACAATGCGGTGAATCGTGAGGCGCTGATCCTGTACCTGAAAAGCCGGGGAATCGACTGTGTCGGGGCGGATGGGGCCGAGGAGGCCAGGCTGTACCTGCACTACCAGCAACGGATTGGCTTGATGATTACGGATTTGCGCATGCAACCCGAGGATGGCCTGGACCTGATCCGCAAGGTTCGCGAATCAGAGCGGGCGGCGTTGTCGATCATCGTGGTGTCGGGCGATACCGACGTTAAAGAGGCGGTGGACGTGATGCACCTGGGGGTTGTGGATTTTCTTCTGAAGCCGGTCGACCTGGACAGGCTGCTGGAGCTGGTGAAGAAAGAACTGCAGATCGCTTAGCTGAGGAGCCTGTTCCGGCCTCATCGCCGGCAAGCCAGCTCCCACAGGGACCGCACAGCGTTTGAGGCCTGTGCAGTCCCTGTGGGAGCTGGCTTGCCGGCGATTGGGCCGCAAAGCGGCCCGCTGTCGCAGATGTCGCTTACAGCCCGTTACGCGCCTTGAACTCGCGGCGACGGCGGTGCAGTACCGGCTCGGTATAGCCGTTCGGCTGCTTGCCACCTTCCACCACCAGTTCTACCGCCGCCTGGAACGCGACGTTGTCGTCGAAGTTCGGTGCCATCGGGCGGTACAGAGGGTCGCTGGCGTTCTGCTGGTCCACCACCACGGCCATGCGCTTGAGGCTTTCCAGCACCTGCTCCTGGCTGACCACGCCATGGCGCAGCCAGTTGGCCAGCAGCTGGGCCGAGATGCGCAAGGTGGCGCGGTCTTCCATCAGGCCGACGTTGTTGATGTCCGGCACCTTCGAGCAACCTACGCCCTGGTCGATCCAGCGCACCACGTAGCCGAGGATGCCCTGGGCGTTGTTGTCCAGTTCGTTGCGGATCTCTTCGGCCGACCAGTTGGTGTCGGCGGCCAGCGGGATGGCCAGGATGTCGTCCACCGACGCCGGGGTACGCGAAGCCAGTTCACGCTGACGTGCCTGTACGTCCACCTTGTGGTAGTGCAGGGCATGCAGGGTGGCGGCGGTCGGCGACGGCACCCAGGCGGTGTTGGCACCGGCCAGCGGGTGGGCGATCTTCTGCTCGAGCATGGCTGCCATCAGGTCGGGCATGGCCCACATGCCTTTGCCGATCTGCGCACGGCCTTGCAGGCCGGTGGCCAGGCCGACGTCGACGTTGTTGTTCTCGTAGGCACCGATCCACTTCTCGTTCTTCATGGCGCCCTTGCGCACCACGGCGCCGGCTTCCATCGAGGTGTGGATTTCATCGCCGGTGCGGTCGAGGAAGCCGGTGTTGATGAACACCACGCGCTCGGCTGCGGCCTTGATGCACGACTTGAGGTTGACCGTGGTACGGCGCTCCTCGTCCATGATGCCGACCTTGACGGTGTTGCGCTTCATGCCCAGCAGGTCTTCGACCTGGCTGAAGATCTCGGCGGCGAAGGCTACTTCCTCCGGGCCGTGCATCTTCGGCTTGACGATGTACACGCTGCCGGTGCGGGTGTTCTTGCGGCTGGTGTTGCCATTGAGGTTGTGCAGGGCGATCAGGTTGGTGAACAGGCCGTCCTGAATGCCTTCGGGGATTTCGTTGCCTTGGGCGTCGAGGATCGCCGGGTTGGTCATCAAGTGACCAACGTTGCGCACGAACAGCAGCGAACGGCCATGCAGGGTCACGCTACCGCCGTTGGGCGCGGCGTACTCGCGGTCCGGGTTCATGGTGCGGGTGAAGGTTTTGCCACCCTTGCTAACGCTTTCTGCCAGGTCGCCTTTCATCAGGCCCAGCCAGTTGCGGTAGACGATTACCTTGTCGTCGGCGTCGACGGCGGCAACCGAGTCTTCGCAGTCCATGATGGTGGTCAGCGCTGATTCCATCAGGATGTCTTTCACGCCGGCGGCGTCGGTGCTGCCGACCGGGGTGCTGGCGTCGACCTGGATTTCGAAGTGCAGGCCGTTGTGCTTGAGCAGCACGGCAGTCGGTGCAGCGGCATCGCCATGGAAGCCGATCAGCTGGGCATCGTCACGCAGGCCGCTGTTGCTGCCGCCTTTCAGGGCAACTACCAGCTTGCCGCCTTCGATGCGGTAGCCGGTGGAGTCGACGTGCGAGCCGGCCGCCAGTGGCGCGGCTTCGTCGAGGAAGGCGCGGGCGAAGGCGATGACCTTGTCGCCACGTACCTTGTTGTAGCCCTGGCCTTTCTCGGCACCGCCTTCATCGCTGATGGCATCGGTGCCATACAGCGCGTCGTACAGCGAACCCCAACGGGCGTTGGCGGCGTTCAGGGCGAAGCGGGCGTTCATCACCGGTACGACCAGCTGCGGGCCGGCCATGTGGGCGATTTCTTCGTCCACGTTCTGGGTGGTTGCCTGGAAATCGTCGGCTTGTGGCAGCAGGTAGTCGATTTCCTGAAGGAATGCTTTGTAGGCTACGGCGTCGTGGGCCTGGCCTTTGCGTGCCTGGTGCCAGGCGTCGATCTTGGCTTGCAGCTCGTCGCGCTTGGCGAGCAGGGCTTTGTTCTTTGGAGCGAGGTCATTGATGATCTTCTCTGCACCGGCCCAGAACTGCTCGGCGACGATGCCGGTCCCTGGGATGGCTTCGTTGTTCACGAAGTCGTACAGGACCTTGGCGACCTGAAGGCCACCGACTTGAACGTATCCAGTCATTGCTTGCCTCACTCTGCTCAGCTATTTCGCTCTTCTGTATTAAGCCTGTAGCGCTTCTCTAAACACGGCACCAGTGCATGCCCCCGAGTAAAGCCCCGAGCGCGGCTGGGTGCGGCCTGCCAGACCGGCTGGCAGACAGTGTGCGTATTTTCACAGGCGCCTTGGCAGACATCCAAACGACGTTTTGTAGTCCGCGCCACGGGATACTACATGAAGCAGTAGGCGGGGCAAAATCAGACTAAAAGCGCCGTTATGCGACCCGTTGGTCGCGTATGGTCACGCTGGGAGTGAGTATGTTCGCAAAAAACAGGTGGATTGTTCCAGATAAATCTTGAAACAGTACACGATTCGTTGTGCGGATTGCCCTGCGGCAGGTTGCCGCGCCTTGCCTATACTGAGTCGATCCCCCGATTTTCTGCCGCACGGCGCGGTCCGACACGAGGAAGGGCTTGTGGATCATCTTGTACTGACTGTGATTGCCCCTGACAAGGCCGGCCAGGTCGAGCGCATTGCCCAGTGCATCGCCGACCACAGTGGCAACTGGCTGGAAAGCCGCATGTCGCGCATGGCCGGGCAGTTTGCCGGCATCCTGCGGGTGGCGGTGCCGGCGGAAAACTACGACGAGCTGGTGGCTTCGCTGCAGGGGTTGGTCCGATATGACATTCGCGTGCTGATCGCCGAGAGCGGCATCGAGCCGTCGTGCACCTGGAAGCCGATTGCCATGGAGCTGGTAGGTAATGACCGGCCAGGGATCGTGCGTGATATCACCCGTTTGCTGGCTGAATTGCAGGTGAACGTCGAGCGGTTTTCAACAGAAGTGCGGCCGGCGCCGATGAGCAGCGAGCCGTTGTTTCATGCAGATGCGTTGTTGGCTTTGCCGTTGACTCTACCGCTCGAAGAACTGCAGCAGCGACTGGAGAGCCTGGCGGATGACTTGATGGTGGAGTTGAAGCTGCGGCCGGAGGATTGATTCGAGATTGCCGGGGCCGCTTCGCGGCCCATCGCGACACAAGGCCGCTCCTACAAGGGTTACGCGTTCCCCTGTAGGAGCGGCCTTGTGTCGCGATGGGCTGCAAAGCAGCCCCCTGCGGTTATCCCGATATCACGGGGAAGGCCCTGTGGATAACCTGGGGGTTCCCCTCTCCAGCCCATGCCGCGCGCGCCTTGCACGGCCTTGATCAAAAAACACCCAAAAATCAGCAGTTTGTGCACAAAGCACGGGGACGAGGGTGTGGATAACCTTTGGAGATGTCTCTGCAGACCACGAATCACAAGGCCTGCAGAGTTGTGATCATTTTCTGATCAACCACGCTTGCGCAAACTGACCCACGCATCGACGCTGTAAATCGCCAAACCTGCCCAGATGAACATGAACGCCACCAAGTTGCTCGACGACAAGTGCTCATCAAACAGCAGCACCGCCTGCAGCAGCACCAAGGTCGGCGCCAAGTACTGCAGGAAGCCCAGCGTGGTGTACGGCAAGTGCCGCGCGGCAGCGTTGAAGCACACCAGCGGCACCAGTGTCACCGGCCCCGCAGCCATCAGCCACAACGCTTCGCTGCTGGTGTAGAACGCGCCCTGGGCACTTGTCGCCGCCGGATGCAGTAACAGCCAACCAAGGGCCAGCGGTACCAGCATCCAGGTTTCCACCACCAGGCCCGGCAGCGCCGCTACCGGTGCCTGTTTGCGAATCAGCCCATAGAAGCCGAAGCTCAGCGCCAGTACCAGCGACACCCACGGCAGGCTGCCCACCTGCCACACCTGCTGAGCCACACCCACGGCGGCCATGGCCACGGCCAGCCATTGCAACCGACGCAGGCGCTCGCCAAGAATCAGCATGCCCAGCAGCACATTGATCAGCGGGTTGATGTAGTAACCCAGGCTGGCCTCAAGCATGCGCCCGTTGTTCACCGACCATACGTAGGTCAGCCAGTTGCCGGCGATCAGCGCCCCGCTCAGGGCCAGGATGCCCAGCCGGCGCGGGTTGTCACGCAGTTCACGCCACCAGCCGGGGTGTTTCCACACCAGTAGCAGCAGCGAGCCGAACAGTGCCGACCACAGCACCCGGTGGACAATGATCTCCACCGCCGGAACGCTCTGGATTGCCTTGAAGTACAGGGGGAAAAGACCCCAGATGATGTAGGCGCTGAGGCCCAGTAGGTACCCGCGACGCGGGTTTGCGGCGTGCATGCAGAATCCTTGCTTAGGTAGCTAAATAAAGCGACGCCTATTGTAGACAGAGGCGGGCGTGCTTCTAGAACAATTTCAGCGGCGCTTCATCCAGTGCGGCCATTTGCTCGCGCAGGGCGAGAATCTGGTCTCCCCAGTAGCGTGGCTGGCCGAACCAGGGGAAGCTCGGCGGGAATGCCGGATCGTCCCAGCGCCGCGCCAGCCAGGCGCTGTAGTGCAGCTGGCGCAGGGCGCGCAGGGGCTCGATCAGGGCCAGCTCGCGCGGGTCGAAGTCGTGGAACTCGTTGTAGCCGTCGATCAGTTCGGCCAGTTGCCCCAGGCGCTCCTCGCGGCTGCCGGCCAGCATCATCCACAAGTCCTGCACCGCCGGGCCCATGCGGCAGTCGTCGAGGTCGACCACGTGGTACACCTCGTCGCGGTGCATCAGGTTGCCGGGGTGCAGGTCGCCATGCAGGCGGATGAGTTTGTGCGGGGTGCGGGCATAGATGTCCTCCACTCGCTTGAGCAGGTCGCGGGCCACCGATTCGAACGCCGGCAGCAGTTCGCGAGGGACGAAACCGCCTTCCAGCAGGGTATTCAGCGAGGCGTGGCCGAAGTTGTCCACAGCCAGCGCTTCGCGGTGCTCGAACGGTTTGCTGGCGCCCACGGCATGCAGGCGGCCGAGCAACTGGCCAAGACGGTAGAGCTGGTCGAGGTTGCCCGGCTCTGGCGCGTGGCCGCCGCGGCGGGGGAACAGGGTGAAGCGGAAGCCCTGGTGTTCGAACAGGGTGCGGCCGTCATGCTGCAGCGGGGCGACCACCGGCACTTCGCATTCGGCCAGTTCGGCAGTGAAGCTGTGCTCTTCGAGGATGGCCGCGTCGCTCCAGCGGCCTGGGCGGTAGAACTTGGCGATCAGCGGTTGCGCGCCCTCGATGCCCACCTGGTAGACGCGGTTTTCGTAGCTGTTCAGCGCCAGCACCCGGGCATCGCTGAGAAAGCCCAGGCTTTCCACGGCGTCCAGGACCAGGTCGGGGGTGAGGGTATCGAAGGGGTGGGACATGGTGGCTCCGGGGATAGGCGGCGTGGGGACCATGGTAACGCGTTATGCCTGTACCGGCCTCTTCGCGGGTTTACCCGCGAACCGCGCAAAGCGCGGCCAGGCTATGCAGGAATCCCAAGCAATACATAAGAGGGATGAAATTGAACCCGCACCGAACTGCCTGCTGCTACCCGCTGCCCAGCCAACCAATCCGTGTCGGCAAACGCACACAACGTCTGCCCATTCCCCAACGCCAACCGGACCTCACAAGGCCCATCAGCCTCCGCCAGCACCTCCTCCACCGTCGCCCGCAGGCAATTGCTATCCGCTTCGGCCTGTTCGTCGTCGGCCAGCAACCTCACCCACCCCGCCTTGAGCAGCGCCACTACCGTCGTCCCCAGCGTCAGTTCCAGCCGTGCGGTGCTGTCGTGGGTGATCAACGCCTCGATCTCCAACCCACCACCCAACGCCAGGCTGACGCGATCATGCCGTCCCTCGCGGCGCAGGCCGCTGACCTGGCCCTGCAACTGGTTGCGCGCACTGGTACGCAGCATCAGCCGGCCGAGCAGGTCGAGGTCGCTGGACTCCTCGGCCGCTTCGAGGATTTGCGCCTGAAGGGCCTGCAGCCTCTGGTACAGGCGCAGCACCCGCTGGCCTTCCGGCGACAGACGGGCACCACCGCCACCACGCCCGCCGGTACTGCGCTCGACGAGGGGCTGGCTGGCCAGGTTGTTGAGTTCGTCGATGGCGTCCCAGGCGGCCTTGTAGCTGATGCCCGCAGCCTTGGCGGCGCGGGTGATCGAACCTTCTTCGGCAATGTGCTGCAGCAGCGCGATGCGCTGGGGGCGGCGGGCGATGTGCTGGGTGAGGTGAGGGGGCAGGGACATGGGCATTCGGTCATTGTAAGTGGCAGCGAAGTGTAGCTTGTGTGGGAGCGGCCTTGTGTCGCGAAAGGCCGCTCCCACACGTCATACATACCCCGGCTTGGCCGTACGCGCCAGGCAATACACATCCACCCGCCGCGCACCGGCCTTGCGCAGCACTTCGGCAACCGCCTGCGCGGTCGCACCGGTGGTCAACACGTCATCGACAATGGCGACATGCTTGCCCGTCAGCTTGCCCGTGACGGTAAACGCCTGGCGCAAGTTGCGTCGCCTGGCCTTGGCGTCCAGTTGTTGCTGCGCAGGTGTCTCCCGTGTGCGCAGCAGCAACCGCTCGTCGCAACGTACCCCCACGTGCGACGACAGCCAGCGCCCGAGCATCCCCGCCTGGTTGAACCCCCGCTCCCGTAGTCGACGTTTGGCCAAGGGTACAGGCAACAACAGGTCGGGGCGCGGCAGCCCTTCGGTAAAGCGGTGCAGCAGCCCATGCGCGAGCAATTCGGCCATCAGGCGCCCCAAGGGCCACTGGCGGTTGTGCTTGAAACGGCTGATCAGCGTGTCCACCGGAAAGCCGAAATGCCACAGTGCAAGCACCTGCTCGAAGGCCGGTGCGCGGCGCTGGCATTGAGCGCAAGTCAGGCCGGCTATCGGCAATGGCAGGGCGCAGCGCAGGCAATGATCGCCCAGCCAGGGCAGTTCCTGCTCGCAGGCGACGCACAGCGGGTAGGCCTGCTCGGCAGGTTCATCGCACAGCAAACACGACTGGTTAATAAGTGAGCACTTGTAAACCAGTCTTTTCCAGTGTGGTTGACAGTTCATAGGCCTTCCATGACTATGCGAGCTATCCGTGATGCGCTGGCGGGCTCTCCTGTCCCGGCGCCTGCTTCAGCCTAAACAAGGAAACGCCAATGAGCGCCAGCACAACTGCAACAACACGTCACGACTGGTCCCTGGCCGAGGTCAAGGCGCTGTTCCAGCAACCGTTCAATGACCTGCTGTTCCAGGCGCAGACCGTGCACCGCGCGCATTTCGACCCGAACCGCGTGCAGGTTTCGACCCTGTTGTCGATCAAGACCGGCGCCTGCCCGGAAGATTGCAAATATTGTCCACAGTCCGGCCACTACAACACCGGGCTGGAAAAACAGAAGCTGATGGAAGTGCAGAAGGTGCTGGAAGAAGCCGCCCGCGCCAAAGCCATCGGTTCTACACGCTTCTGCATGGGCGCGGCGTGGAAGCACCCGTCGGCCAAAGACATGCCCTACGTGCTGGAGATGGTCAAAGGCGTGAAGGCCATGGGCCTGGAAACCTGCATGACCCTCGGCAAGCTCGACCAGGAGCAGACCAAGGCCCTGGCCCAGGCCGGCCTGGACTATTACAACCACAACCTCGACACCTCGCCTGAGTTCTACGGCAGCATCATCACCACCCGCACCTACAGCGAGCGCCTGCAGACCCTGGCCTACGTGCGCGATGCCGGGATGAAGATCTGCTCCGGCGGCATCCTCGGCATGGGCGAGTCGCTGGACGACCGCGCCGGCCTGCTGATCCAGCTGGCCAACCTGCCCGAGCACCCGGAGTCGGTACCGATCAACATGCTGGTCAAGGTGGCCGGTACGCCGCTGGCCGAGGAAGAAGACGTCGATCCGTTCGACTTCATCCGCATGCTGGCCGTGGCCCGTATCCTCATGCCCAAGTCGCACGTGCGGCTGTCCGCCGGCCGCGAGCAGATGAACGAGCAGATGCAGGCCCTGGCCTTCATGGCTGGCGCCAACTCGATCTTCTACGGCGAAAAACTGCTGACCACCGCCAACCCGCAGGCCGACAAGGACATGCAGCTGTTCGCCCGCCTGGGCATCAAGCCCGAAGCGCGTGAAGAGCACGCCGACGAAGTGCACCAGGCGGCCATCGAGCAGGCGCTGGTCGAGCAGCGCAGCAGCGAGATGTTCTACAACGCCGCGACAGCCTGAAATGGCCTTCGACCTGGCAGCGCGCCTGGCCGAACGGCGCGCCGCAGACCTGTATCGGCAGCGGCCACTGCTGGAAAGCCCGCAGGGGCCGGAAGTGGTGGTCGATGGCCAGTGTTTGCTGGCCTTCTGCAGCAATGACTACCTGGGCCTGGCCAACCACCCCGAGGTGATTGCCGCTTGGCAGGCCGGCGCCGAGCGCTGGGGTGTCGGTGGCGGTGCCTCGCACCTGGTGATCGGCCACAGTACGCCGCACCACCAGGTGGAAGAGGCCTTGGCCGAACTCACCGGGCGCCCGCGCGCGCTGCTGTTCTCCACCGGCTACATGGCCAACCTGGGCGCCATCACCGCGCTGGTGGGGCAGGGCGACACGGTGCTGCAGGACCGCCTGAACCACGCTTCGCTGCTGGATGGCGGGTTGCTCAGTGGTGCCCGTTTCAACCGCTACCTGCACAACGACCCAGCCAGCCTGGCCAGCCGCCTGGACAAGGCCGTCGGCAATACCCTGGTAGTGACCGATGGCGTGTTCAGCATGGACGGCGACCTGGCCGACCTGCCGGCGCTGGCCGATGTCGCCCGCGCTCGCGGTGCCTGGCTGATGGTTGACGATGCCCATGGCTTGGGCACCCTCGGCACCCAGGGCGGCGGTATCGTCGAGCACTTCGGTCTGGGCGTTGAGGATGTGCCGGTGTTGATCGGTACGCTGGGCAAGGCTTGTGGTACCGCCGGTGCCTTTGTGGCCGGCAGCGAAGAGCTGATCGAGGCGCTGGTGCAGTTCGCCCGCCCGTACATCTATACGACCAGCCAGCCACCGGCGCTGGCCTGCGCCACCCTCAAGAGCCTGGAATTGCTGCGCCGCGAAACCTGGCGCCGCGAGCACCTGGCCGCGCTGATCCGCCAGTTCCGTGAAGGTGCGCAGCAGATCGGCCTGGAGTTGATGGACAGCCCGACGCCGATCCAGCCCATCGTCATCGGCGACAGCGCAAAGGCCCTGCGCCTGTCACGCATGCTGCGCGAGCGCGGCTTGCTGGTGACGGCCATCCGCCCGCCCACCGTGCCGGCGGGCAGCGCACGTCTGCGGGTGACATTGAGCGCCGCGCACAGCGAGGCGCAGGTGCAGCTATTGTTGAATGCATTGGCCGAGTGTTATCCACAGTTGGAGAGCGCCGATGCGTAATCGACTTGTTCTGTTGCCTGGCTGGGGCTTGGGCACTGCTTCCCTGGAGCCGCTGGCCGCCAGCCTGCGTGCCCAGGACGCCCGCCTGCAGGTAGAGCTGGTGCCCTTGCCGGAACTGGCCCACAGCGATGTGCAGGCCTGGGTCGACCACCTCGACCGCAAGCTGCCGAGTGATGTCTGGCTGGGTGGCTGGTCGTTAGGCGGCATGCTGGCCAGCGCGCTGGCGCACAAGCGCGGCGACCATTGCTGCGGCCTGCTGACCCTGGCCAGCAACCCCAGTTTCGTGGCTCGCCCCGACTGGCCCCACGGCATGGCCGAAGACACTTTTGGCACGTTCCTCGACGGCTGCCGCAGCCATACCCAGGTCACCCTGAAGCGCTTCCGTACCTTGTGCAGTGACGGTGCCCTGCAACCGCGCACCCTGCTGCGCCAACTGGGTGTCGGTGTACCGGACACCGACCCGTTGTACCTGGCCACCGGCCTTGAAGTGCTGGCCAAGCTGGACACCCGCGAAGCACTGCAGGCCTACGGAGGCCCGCAGTTGCACCTGTTCGCCGGCAGCGATGCGCTGGTGCCGGCAGAGGCGGCAAAGGCGCTGAGCGAGCTGCTGCCCGATGTGGAAGTGGGCCTGGTCGAAGAAAGCTCCCACGCGTTCCTGCTGGAATACCCGCAGGAACTGGCGGCGGGCATCAAGAGTTTCCTGCATGAGAGTGGCGATGACTGACCTTTCCCGTCCGGCCCTGCCCGGCGCGCTGCCCGACAAGCGCCAGGTAGCGGCCTCGTTCTCCCGCGCCGCAGCCAGCTACGACAGCGTGGCAGCCTTGCAGCGTGCGGTGGGTTCGAGCTTGCTGGAGCAGTTGCCGGAAGGCCTGCAGCCGTCACGCTGGCTGGACCTGGGCAGCGGCACCGGTCATTTCAGCAGGGCGTTGGCCGAGCGGTTCACCCAGGCCAGCGGCGTTGCGGTGGATATCGCCGAAGGCATGTTGTGCCATGCCCGCAACGAACAGGGCGGGGCGCTCTATCACGTGGCCGGTGACGCCGAGCGTTTGCCGCTGCGTGATGCCAGTGTCGACCTGGTGTTCACCAGCCTGGCCGTGCAGTGGTGCGGCCAGTTCGCCAGCGTGCTGGCAGAAGCGCTGCGAGTGCTGCGCCCGGGCGGCGTGCTGGCCTTCAGCAGTTTGTGTGTGGGTACCCTCGATGAACTGCGCGCCAGTTGGCAGGCGGTGGATGGCCTGGTGCATGTGAACCGCTTCCGCCGTTTCGAGGACTATCAACGCCTGTGCGCAGCCAGCGGCTTCGAGCAGCTTTGGCTGCAGCGCTGCCCGCACGTGTTGCACTACCCGGATGTACGCAGCCTGACCCATGAGCTCAAGGCACTCGGCGCCCACAACCTGAACCCTGGCCGGCCTTCCGGGCTTACCGGCCGGGCCCGCATGCAGGGCCTGCTGCAGGCTTACGAGGCGTTTCGCCAGCCCGAGGGGCTGCCAGCCACCTACCAGGTGGTCTATGGTGTGTTGCGCAAGCCACAGGCTTAAGGGGAGCGAGATGAGCCAGGCCTATTTTATTGCCGGTACCGATACCGATGTTGGCAAGACCACCATCGCTGCCGGCCTGTTGCATGCGGCACGGTTGCAGGGCATGAGCACGCTGGGGGCCAAGCCGGTGGCCTCCGGTTGCACGATGACGCCCAAAGGCTTGCGCAACAGCGACGCACAGGCGCTGATCGATGAAAGCACGATCAAGCTGCCCTACGAACAGGTCAACCCGTTTGCCTTCGAGCCTGCGATTGCGCCGCATGTGGCAGCACGTGAGGCAGGGGTGACGCTGGCCGTGTCGGACCTGCTGGCAGCGATGCGGAATGTGCTGCAACAAAATGCCGATTTCACCCTGATCGAGGGAGCCGGAGGCTGGCGCGTGCCGTTGTCGGGGCTGGAAAACCTGTCCGACCTTGCGGTGGCCCTGCGGCTGCCGGTGATTCTGGTGGTCGGGGTGCGGCTGGGCTGTATCAGCCATGCCTTGCTAAGCGCTGAGGCGATCGAGCGTGACGGGCTGCAATTGGCGGGATGGGTGGCGAACATCATCGAGCCGCGTACTTCGCGCCTGGAAGAGAACCTGGCCAGCCTGGCCGAGCGTTTGCCGGCGCCATGCCTGGGGCGGGTGCCCAAGTTGAAGCAGGCCAGTGCCGACATGGTTGCTGAACACCTTCAGCTGGATCTGCTGGATTAGCCGTTTCCAGGCCCGGCCCTTTCGCGGGTAAACCCGCACACAGGTATTGCACAAGTCTCGAAAACTGTGGAGACCCTGTGGGAGCGGGTTTACCCGCGAAGAGGCCAGTGCAGGAATACCCAGGGCCTATCAAATGGCACCAGGCCATTAGGGATTTAAACGGGCCTTTTCACCCCTGGCCTGCTTTAATTGGGCCTGTTCGTCATCCAGCGTCAATGGAGTCCTGACATGGAAATCACCGGTAGCTCCGCCTATTACGCGGGCCTGAGCGCAATCCAGACCGGCCAGAACCGCGTCGATCAGGCTGCCAGCCAGATCGCCAGCACCACCGCCGAACGTAGCGCCACCAGCCAGTCCAGCGATTTTCAGGCCGAACGCCTGCGCGCGGTCGACCGCAGCCAGCAGATGGACCTGGCCACCAGCACCGTGCAGCTGGCCGTGGGCAAACTCGAAGTCGAGCTTGGCGCAAAGGTCGCCAAGGCATCCGACGAAATGCTCGGCCGGATCATCGACACCTACGCCTGATACGGCGGCCTTTCCGAACCTAACGCTATCCCTGTGGGAGCGGGTTTACCCGCGAATGCGTCCGCCCGGACACCTTTGTTTTCCGGGCTGGCCCATTCGCGGGTAAACCCGCTCCCACAGGGGTACATATTATGGCTTGGCGCTTTTGCCATTTTTCGTGGCGCAAATGGCACCATAGTCCATCCTTGACATAAGGCGGAGCTAAACGTAAGTTTCAAACAACTGTTTGATCGACGGCCGCCAAGTGCGGGTCACCCCACAGAACTCACCTAGAGGTTCATCGCAATGCCTGATTACAAAGCCCCCTTGCGTGATATCCGCTTCGTTCGCGACGAGCTGCTCGGCTATGAGGCGCACTATCAGAGCCTGCCGGGTTGCCAGGACGCCACGCCCGACATGGTCGACGCGATCCTCGAAGAAGGCGCGAAGTTCTGTGAGCAGGTGCTGTCGCCGCTGAACCGCGTGGGTGACCAGGAAGGCTGCACCTGGAGCGAGGCGGGCGTTAAAACCCCGACCGGGTTCAAAGCGGCCTACGAACAGTTCGTAGAAGGTGGCTGGCCGAGCCTGGCGCATGACGTCGAGCACGGCGGCCAGGGTCTGCCGGAGTCGCTGGGCCTGGCGCTGAGCGAAATGGTCGGCGGTGCGAACTGGTCGTGGGGCATGTACCCGGGCCTGTCCCATGGCGCGATGAACACCATCTCTGCGCACGGCACCCCCGAGCAGCAGCACACCTACCTGACCAAGCTGGTATCCGGCGAGTGGACCGGCACCATGTGCCTGACCGAGCCGCACTGTGGTACCGACCTGGGCATGCTGCGCACCAAGGCCGAGCCACAGGCCGACGGTAGCTACAAGGTGTCGGGTACCAAGATCTTCATTTCGGCCGGTGAGCACGACATGGCCGACAACATCGTCCATATCGTCCTGGCCCGCCTGCCGGACGCACCAGCCGGCACCAAGGGTATCTCGCTGTTCATCGTGCCGAAGTTCCTGCCCAACGCCGAAGGCGGTGTGGGCGAGCGCAACGGCGTGAGCTGCGGCTCGATCGAACACAAGATGGGTATCCACGGCAACGCCACCTGCGTGATGAACTTCGACGGCGCTACCGGCTACCTGATCGGCCCGGCCAACAAAGGCCTGAACTGCATGTTCACCTTCATGAACACCGCTCGCCTGGGTACCGCGCTGCAAGGCCTGGCCCACGCCGAAGTAGCGTTCCAGGGTGGCCTGAAGTACGCCCGTGAGCGCCTGCAGATGCGCTCCCTGACCGGCCCGAAAGCACCGGACAAGGCTGCTGACCCGATCATCGTCCACCCGGACGTGCGTCGCATGCTGCTGACCATGAAGGCCTTCGCCGAAGGCAACCGCGCGATGGTGTACTTCACTGCCAAGCAGGTGGACATCGTCAAGTACAGCCAGGATGAAGAAGAGCGCAAGAAGGCCGATGCCCTGCTGGCGTTCCTGACCCCGATCGCCAAGGCGTTCATGACCGAGGTCGGCTTCGAAGCCGCCAACCATGGCGTGCAGATCTACGGTGGCCACGGCTTCATCGCCGAATGGGGCATGGAGCAGAACGTGCGCGACAGCCGCATTTCCATGCTGTACGAAGGCACCACCGGCATCCAGGCCCTGGACCTGCTCGGCCGCAAGGTGCTGATGACCCAGGGCGAAGCGCTGAAGGGCTTCACCAAGATCGTGCACAAGTTCTGCCAGGCGCAGGAAGGCAACGAAGCGGTCAAGGAGTTCGTCGAACCGCTGGCGGCTCTGAACAAGGAATGGGGCGAGCTGACCATGAAAGTGGGTATGGCCGCCATGAAGGACCGCGAAGAAGTGGGTGCGGCCTCGGTCGATTACCTGATGTATTCCGGCTACGCCTGCCTGGCCTACTTCTGGGCCGACATCGCCCGCCTGGCGGCCGAGAAACTGGCTGCCGGCACCAGCGAAGAAGCGTTCTACACCGCCAAGTTGCAGACCGCGCGCTTCTACTTCCAGCGCATCCTGCCGCGCACCCGTACCCACGTGGCGACCATGCTGTCGGGTGCCAACAACCTGATGGCGATGGACGAAGAGAGCTTCGGCCTGTCGTACTGATCCTGCCGTTGTAAAACGAAACCCGCCTGCCTTCACCGGCAGGCGGGTTTTTTCATTCTGCGGCCTGATGCCTATCTCTTTGTAGGAGCAGCCTTGTGCTGCGAATAGGCCATAGCTGCCACAGAAAATCTTTTGTCATTGCGGCCTTTTCGCAGCACAAGGCTGCTCCTACAAGGAAAAGCGTCTGATTCGATATTCAACTGTTCATGTGCACTGCCGATGTAGTAAGGGCACAATGCCACTATTGATCTGCCGGGTTGGAGATTACCCTTGTTTCGTTTTAACGCTGTTCGCGCGAGTCACTTCCTGCCTTCGCTGATTCTTTTGCTGGCAGGACTCGCCGCGGCCTATGTGAGAGACCTCAGTGTCTTTTTCACATCGCTGTTCAACGTCCTGCCCACCTTGGTCCTGCTGCTGGGTGGCGCCTACTGTGCGGTGTACCGTCGCCAGCGTGAGCTGTTCCTGATGCTCACGGTGTACATCGCCTACTACCTGCTCGACACCCAGACCGACTTCTACCGTGACCATGGCCGCGTTCGCGAGGACGCGGCGGTGATCTTCCATCTCGTGTGCCTGCTGCTACCCGCCCTGTTCGGGCTGTATGGTGCCTGGCAGGAGCGCACCCACCTGCTGCAGGACCTGGTCGCCCGTGGCGCCGTGCTGTTCGCCGTGGGTAGCGTGGCGGTGGCCCTGGAGCAAAGCTACCCCCAAGCACTATTGACCTGGTTGGCGGAAATCCGCTGGCCAACCTTGCATGGCCAATGGATGAGCCTGATCCAGATGGTCTATCCGCTGTTCCTCGGCGTGTTCATCCTGCTGGTGGTGCAATACCTGCGTGCACCACGGCCGCTGCACGCTGCGCAGGTGATGGGCCTGCTGGGCATTTTCTGGATGCTGCCGCAAACGTTCATCCTGCCGTTTACCCTGAACATCATGTGCAGCCAGGTCATGCTGATGATCGCCGCAGCGGTGGCGCACGAGGCCTACCAGATGGCTTTCCGCGACGAACTGACCGGCCTGCCGGGGCGCCGTGCGCTGAACGAGCGCATGCAGCGCCTGGGGCGCAACTATGTGATCGCCATGACCGATGTCGACCACTTCAAGAAATTCAACGACACCCACGGCCACGACGTCGGCGACCAGGTGCTGCGCCTGGTTGCCAGCCGTCTGTCCAAGGTCACCGGGGGTGGCCGTGCCTACCGCTATGGCGGCGAGGAGTTCGCCCTGGTGTTTGCCGGCAAGACTGCCGAGGAATGCGTGCCCCATGTGGAAGCCGTGCGCGAAATGATCGCCAACTACGTGATGCACTTGCGTGACCAGCACAACCGCCCGCAGGACGATACCGCCGGGCGCCAGCGGCGGGCGGGCAGCAGTGGGGGCACGGTGTCGGTCACCATCAGCATCGGTGTGGCGGAGCGCCAGGCCGATCATCGTAACCCCGAAGCGGTGCTGAAATCCGCCGACCAGGCGCTGTACAGCGCCAAGGGCGCAGGGCGTAATTGTGTCATGGTTCATGGGCAGCAAGCGCAGCGAGGGGCGGTGCGCACGGCGTGACCGAGACAGACTATGCGGTCTATTGATGACCCTATGTCTCGTAAAAGTTGTTCGGTTACACTGCCTGCAACCCAGTGTCGCGGTTCCCCGAGACCGCCCCGACCCGAGTAGCGAGAGGTTGTCATGGCTGAATATAAAGCGCCCCTGCGCGACATGCGCTTCGTACTGAATGAAGTCTTCAACGTGGCCGAGCAGTGGGCGCAGTTGCCCGGGTTGGCCGAGGTTGTCGATGCCGACACAGCCATGGCCGTGCTGGAAGAAGCCGGCAAGGTCACCGCCAAGTCCATCGCACCGCTCAGCCGTGCCGCCGATGAAGAGGGCTGTCACTGGGAAAACGGCGCGGTAAGTACCCCAGCCGGTTTCATCGAGGCGTACAAAACCTACGCCGAAGGCGGTTGGGTGGGTGTGGGTGGCGACCCGCTGTTCGGCGGTATGGGCATGCCCAAGGTCATCTCGGCTCAGGTCGAGGAAATGGTCAACGCCTCCAGCCTGTCCTTCGGCCTGTACCCGATGCTGACTGCTGGCGCCTGTCTGTCGATCAACGCCCACGCCAGTGAAGCGCTGAAGGAAAAGTACCTGCCAAACATGTACGCCGGCGTGTGGGCCGGTTCCATGTGCCTGACCGAGCCGCACGCCGGTACCGACCTGGGCATCATCCGCACCAAGGCCGAGCCCCAGGCCGACGGCAGCTACAAGGTCAGCGGCACCAAGATCTTCATCACCGGCGGCGAGCACGACCTGACCGAGAACATCATCCACCTGGTGCTGGCCAAGCTGCCGGACGCACCGGCGGGGCCGAAAGGCATTTCGCTGTTCCTGGTGCCGAAGTTCCTGGTCAATGAAGATGGCAGCCTGGGGGCGCGCAATCCCGCCACCTGCGGCTCGATCGAGCACAAGATGGGTATCCAGGCCTCGGCCACCTGCGTGATGAACTTCGATGAAGCGGTCGGCTATATCGTCGGTGAGCCGAACAAGGGCCTGGCGGCCATGTTCACCATGATGAACTACGAGCGCCTTGGCGTTGGTATCCAGGGCCTGGCGTCGGCCGAGCGCTCCTACCAGAATGCCGTGGAGTACGCCCGCGACCGCCTGCAGAGCCGCGCCCCGACCGGGCCACAAGCCAAGGACAAGGCCGCTGACCCGATCATCGTCCACCCGGACGTGCGCCGCATGCTGTTGACCATGAAGGCGCTGATCGAGGGTGGCCGTGCCTTCTCCAGCTATGTGGCCATGCAGCTGGACAGTGCCAAGTTCAGCGAAGACACCGCCGTGCGCAAGCGCAGCGAAGAACTGGTGGCACTACTGACGCCGGTTGCCAAGGCCTTCCTCACCGACCTGGGCCTGGAGTGCGCGGTGCACGGCCAGCAGGTGTTCGGCGGGCATGGCTACATTCGCGAATGGGGGCAGGAGCAACTGGTGCGGGATGTGCGTATCACGCAGATCTACGAAGGCACCAACGGCATCCAGGCCCTCGACCTGATGGGGCGCAAGGTGGTGGCCAGTGGCGGGGCGTACTACCGGCTGTTCTCCGACGAGATTCGTCAGTTCATTGCCAGCGCAGGTAGCGAGCTGGATGAATTTGCCAAGCCGTTGGGTGCCTGTCTCGATCAGCTCGACGGGCTGACCGAGTGGGTGCTGGAACAGGCCAAGGGCAACCCGAACGAAATCGGGGCGGCTTCGGTCGAGTACCTGCATGCCTTTGGTTATGTCGCCTACGCCTACATGTGGGCACTGATGGCGCGGGCGGCGAAGGCGGGTGAGGGGGATGAAGCGTTCTATACGGGCAAGCTGGGTACGGCGCGGTTCTACTTTGCGCGGTTGCTGCCGCGGGTGAATTCGCTGGTGGCTTCGGTGAAGGCGGGGAGTGAGTCGTTGTACCTGCTGGATGCCGAACAGTTCTGACAGATATGGGGACTGCGTAGCAGTCCCTGCCCTGTAAGCTTTTTCCTACACAACGTGGTGACTTTTCACCACTGTTCTCAGATTGGATCCACGGTTATTCTTTACCACATGGACGTTGCGCAGGAAGCGCAAAGGACAGATCAAGGACGACGACGAAGGACCACCTGCCAGGATGGCGGGGCGATACGGATGTCACAGGGAAACAGTCTGGAAAACCCCGCTTCGGCGGGGTTTTCTTTGTGCGCGGGTTTTTCAGCCCAGCACATCCAGCGGTGATGCACCCAAAAGGCGGGCGTCCGTCTCTTCCTCCAGCAGCGTGCGCAGCAGCTCCACAGAGGCCTGCTGGCGCTGGGCATCGCGGAACACCAAGCCAACCTTCAGCGGTACCCGTGGCTCGCTCAACGGCTTCCACAGCAGCCCTTGGTCATCCTCGGCGGCCTCCTTGGCCCGCCCCGGCAAGATGGTGGCCAGCGCGGTATGGGCCAGGCTGTCGAGAATCCCCGCCATGTTGTTCATCTCTGCCTGCACCTGCGGCCGACGCCCTTGGCTGGCCAGCTGCGCCTGCCAGATCTGGCGGATCTGGAATTCCTCGCCCAGCATCAGCATGGGCAGCTCGGCGGCCTGGCGAATGGACACCTTCTTGAAGTCCTTCAGCGGGTGGGTGGCGGGGATGACCAGTTGCAGCTCATCTTCGTACAGCAGCAGACCATGCAGCCCCGGCTGGCGTGGCGGCAGGTAGCTGATACCGATGTCCAGGCTGCCATTGAGCAAGCGCCGTTCAATCTCCAGCCCTGACAATTCGTAGATCTGCACCACCAAGTGCGGCTGTGCCCTGCGCAGGCGTTCGAGCAGCTGCGGCACCAGGCTCGGCCGCACGGTCTGCAGCACGCCGATGGCCAAGGTACGCAGCGACTGGCCCTTGAAGTTGCGCATGGCCTCGTGGGCGCGCTGCAGACCGTCGAGCAACGGCAGGGCGTGGTTGTACAGGGTGTGGGCGGCCAGAGTCGGCAACAGGCGCTTGTTGCTGCGTTCGAACAGGCTCAGGTCGAGGCTGTGCTCCAGCTGGCGGATCTGCTGGGAAAGCGCTGGCTGGGACAGCGACAGGCGCTCGGCGGCGCGGCCCACGTGGCCTTCTTCATACACCGCGACGAAATAACGCAGTTGGCGGAAATCCATAAGTGATACTTATCGAAAATGCTGGAAAAACGAAATGGTCGAAAACCTTCGCGAGGCCTAGTCTATCGCCGTATTCCAACGGGTTACAGCGATGAATCGATCGATTGTTACTCCGGATGAAAAACACTTTTGATAGGCAAGGCAAAATATCGAGTGCCGCACCAAGACCGCACCGTGACCGCCCCTGTCGTGATTGGTTGGAGCCCTGATGAACCTGTTCAACCTGCGCCGCCCGGCCCCTGCCGCCGTCGCCGAGCCCAAGCGTGCGCCGGTGATCGTGCCGGAAGCGCCACAGCTGTCGCGTGAGTGCCTCATGCCCAGCAACGAACGCGCAGCGCAGGTATTCGTGCGTGGCCAGGGCTCCTGGTTGTGGGACAACGAAGGGCATGCCTACCTGGACTTCACCCAGGGTGGTGCGGTCAACAGCCTGGGCCACAGCCCCAGTGTGCTGGTGAAGGCGCTGGGCAGCCAGGCCCAGGCGTTGATCAACCCGGGCTCGGGCTTCCACAGCCGTGGCCTGCTGGGGCTGGTCAACCGCCTGTGCCAGAGCACCGGCAGCGACCAGGCCTACCTGCTCAACAGCGGTGCCGAAGCCTGCGAAGGTGCGATCAAGCTGGCGCGCAAGTGGGGCCAGCTGCACCGCAACGGCGCCTATCACATCATCACCGCCACCCAGGCCTGCCATGGCCGCAGCCTGGGCGCGTTGTCTGCGTCCGACCCGCTGCCCTGCAACCGCTGCGAACCGGGCCTGCCTGGCTTCAGCAAGGTGCCATTCAACGACTTGGCGGCGCTGCACGCGGAGGTGGACTCGCGCACCGTGGCGATCATGCTCGAGCCGATCCAGGGTGAGGCGGGTGTCATCCCGGCCACGCAGGAATACCTCAAGGGTGTGGAAACGCTGTGCCGGGAACTCGGCATCCTGCTGATCCTCGACGAGGTGCAGACCGGCATCGGCCGCTGTGGCGCGCTGCTGGCCGAGGAAACCTACGGCGTGCGCGCCGACATCATCACGCTGGGCAAGGGCCTGGGCGGTGGCGTGCCGCTGGCGGCCTTGCTGGCCCGGGGCACGGCGTGCTGCGCCGAGCCTGGCGAACTGGAAGGCAGCCACCATGGCAACGCGCTGATGTGCGCTGCCGGCCTGGCCGTGCTGGATACCGTGCTGGAGCCTGGCTTCTTCGCCCAGGTGCAGGACAACGGCCGCCACCTGCGTGAAGGCCTGAGCCGGCTGGCTGGGCGTTATGGCCAGGGCGAAGTGCGCGGGCAAGGCCTGTTGTGGGCCCTGCAGATGAAAGAAAACCTGGCCCGCGAGCTTGTGGCGGCTGCCTTGCATGAAGGCCTGTTGCTCAACGCACCGCAGGCGGATGTGGTGCGTTTTTCGCCAGCGCTGACCGTGAGCAAGGGCAACATCGACGAAATGCTGCTGCGCCTGGCCCGTGCCTTTGCCCGCCTGCATGCCCAGCAGCAGGCCCGCCGCGAAATGCCAGCCTAGCGGCCTGGTGACATCGAGAATTCTACGAACCGTCTGGCGTTCCTGCGCATCGCCCTTGGCCTGTTTCATTCGGCCCGGGGCGTTTTTTTTGCCTGTTGAACCTCTGTGGCGGGCGGCTAGTCTCTGATGTAACCCCTTCAGGAGAGACTCGCATGGACTTTATACGCATCATCATCGCCATCATCCTGCCACCGCTGGGCGTGTTCCTGCAGGTGGGGTTTGGCGGGGCGTTCTGGCTGAATATCTTGCTGACCTTGCTGGGGTACATTCCGGGGATCGTGCATGCGGTGTATATCATCGCCAAGCGCTGAGATTTTTGGGGCTGCTTTGCAGCCCATCGCGACACAAGGCCGCTCCTACAGGTACAGCGCCACATTCGGGCTTGTCCGATCCCTGTAGGAGCGGCCTTGTGTCGCGATGGGCCGCAAAGCGGCCCCAGAATCTCAGCCCTCCAACACCCGGCAATAGAACTTCCACTCTTCTTCCAAGGCATGCGCCAGGTTCTCCGCCTTGCGGAACCCATGACGCTCCCCCGCATAGAAGTGCCCTTCGGCTTCTATCCCGTTAGCCTGCAGCGCCGCCAGCATCGACCGCGTCTGCTCCGGCACCACCACCGCATCCAGTTCGCCCTGGAAGAAAATCACCGGTACCTTGATCTGCCCCGCATGCAGCAGCGGCGTACGCTGGCGATAGCGCTCGGCATCCTGCAGCGGGTCGCCGATCAGCCAGTCCAGGTAGTCCCCTTCGAACTTGTGGGTGGCCCGGCCCAGGGCAACCGGGTCGCTGACCCCGTACAGGCTGGCACCGGCGCGGAACACATCATGGAACGCCAGGGCGCATAGGGTGGTGTAGCCGCCCGCACTACCGCCGCGGATGAACGCCTTGCGGCTGTCGATCAGCCCACGTCCGGCCAGGTATTCCACCGCCGCGCAAGCATCGGCCACATCGCTTTCGCCCCAGCGCAGATGCAAGGCCTGGCGGTATTCACGGCCATAGCCGGTGCTGCCCCGGTAGTTCAGGTCGGCGACGGCGAAGCCGCGTTGGGTCCAGTACTGGATGCGCGGGTCGAGCACGGGATAACAGGCTGAAGTCGGCCCGCCATGGATGAACACCACCAACGGCGCGGCACCTTGCGAGCGGGCTGCTGGGTAGAAGAAGCCATGGGCGCGCTGGCCGTCACTGCCGTAGTGGATCGACTGCGGCAGGCTGATATGCCTTGCCGGCAGCACTTCGGCGCCACCAGCCAATACGCTGACCTCGTGGTTGCTGCGGGCGATGGCGATGACCGCCGGCGGGCTGATCGGCGAGGCGGCAATGGCAAACAGGTGTTCGGCATCCATGGCCAGGCTGCGAAAACGCGTGTAGGCACTGGCGAAACGCTCCAGGCTACCATCGGCAGTACGCAGCCCCAGTTGCCCGAAGCCGTCTTCGAACCAGCTGGCCAGATAGCTTTGCTGTCCCAGTGCCAACCAGGTGCTGGCGCCGAGTTGCCAGGGCGCCGCAGCGTGGTCCGCGGGCTCGGCAGGCAGGGCCTGCCAGCAGTCATCGACCTCGCCCCAGGGTTGCCAGAAGCCATTGCGGTCAGACAGGCAGTAGAGTCGGCCTTCGCTATCGAAGCGCGGCTGCTGCAGCGATTCGTCAGCGCCGGCCACACATTGCGCGGGCCCCCAGTGGCCACTTGCATCACGTGTGCGGCACATCAGCCTGGTGATGGTCCAGGGTTGTGCCGGGCGGTCCCATTCGACCCAAGCCAGGCGCTGGCCGTCGGTACTCACCGTAGGTGAGGCATAGAAGTCGGCCCCCTCAGCGAGCACTTCGCGAGCTTGTTCCCACAGGGCGACCAAGCGATGCTCGACCCGTTCGCCATGCTGCTCCTCGACCGCCAGCACCAGGCCGTCGTGCCACTGCACATCGCCGTAGCGGCAGCTGGCATCATCAGTCAGGGCGCGCGGTACCGCGCCTTCCAGGGTCTGGGTATAGACCTGCTGGTCCTTTTCATTGACGAACAGCAGCCCATCACCACCCAGGCAAAAACTGCCACCGCCGTATTCGTACACCCGGCTACGTACGCTGAAGCCATCAGGTGTCAGGCAGCGGGCCTGCTGGTGCTGCCAGTGCCAGATGCGACAGGCACCATCGGCCGGGCGAAACTCGTTCCAGAACAGCCCCGCGGCGCTGACCTTGAGTTCGGCGAAGTCGGTGCCGGCGGCAACTGCCTGGGCCGCGCTGAACTCAGCCGCGGACGATGACACGGGAGTTTCGTTCATTGCGGAAGGTCATCTCTTCAATGGTGAGCTGGGCGCTTTCCGCCTCCTCGCGGGCCTTGAGGATGATGCCGTGGTCGGCCGACTTGGCGCACACCGGGTCGGCGTTGCTGGCATCGCCGGTGAGCATGAAGGCCTGGCAGCGGCAGCCGCCGAAGTCATTTTCCTTCTCGTCGCAGGAACGGCAGGGTTCGGGCATCCACTCATAGCCGCGGAAGCGGTTGAAGCCGAACGAGTCGTACCAGATGTGGTGCAGGTCGTGGTCGCGCACGTTGGGGAACTGCACCGGCAGCTGGCGCGCGCCGTGGCAGGGCAGGGCGGTGCCGTCCGGGGTGATGGTGAGGAACAGGCTGCCCCAGCCATTCATGCAGGCCTTGGGGCGCTCCTCGTAGTAGTCCGGGGTGACGAAGATCAGCTTGCACGGGTTGCCCTCGGCCTTGAGCTTTTCCCGATACTCGTTGGTGATGCGTTCGGCCCGTTCCAGCTGCGCGCGGGTTGGCAGCAGGCCCAGCCGGTTGAGGTGGGCCCAGCCGTAGAACTGGCAGGTGGCAAGCTCGACGAAGTCGGCCTCCAGGGCGATGCACAGCTCGATGATGCGGTCGATCTTGTCGATGTTGTGCCGGTGGGTGACGAAGTTGAGCACCATCGGGTAGCCATGGGCCTTCACCGCACGGGCCATTTCCAGCTTTTGCGCAAAGGCCTTCTTCGAGCCGGCCAGTAGGTTGTTGACCTGCTCGTCGCTGGCCTGGAAGCTGATCTGGATATGGTCCAGGCCGGCTTTCTTGAAGTCGGCGATGCGCGCCTCGGTCAGGCCGATGCCCGAGGTGATCAGGTTGGTGTAGTAGCCCAGCCGGCGGGCCTCGCCGATCAGTTCGGCGAGGTCCTGGCGTACCAGCGGCTCTCCGCCGGAGAAACCGATTTGCGCGGCACCCATTTCCCGGGCTTCGGCCATCACCTTGAACCACTGCTCGGTGCTCAGCTCCTGGCCCTGGGCTGCGAAGTCCAGCGGGTTGGAGCAGTACGGGCACTGCAGCGGGCAGCGGTAGGTCAGCTCGGCCAGCAGCCACAGCGGCAGGCCGACTGCGGGCGTGGGCGGTAACTCAGGCGAGGACGATCCAGTGTTCGGCACGGGCCACCTCCATGAACTGCTCGATGTCATCGGCCACTTCCGGGACACCGGGGAACTGTTGTTCGAGTTCGCTGATGATCGCGGCAACGTCGCGTTGGCCGTCGATCAGGCCACCAATCAGGGCTGCGCTGTCGTTGAGCTTGATCATGCCCTCTGGGTACAGCAGCACATGGCCCTTTTGCGCCGGCTCGTACTGGAAGCGGTAGCCGGGGCGCCAGGCTGGCACTTGATTACGGTCGAAACTCATAGGGTGATCCCTTTGTGCCACACCCGTTCCTGGGTGACGGAGTGATAGGGCGGGCGGTTCAGCTCGTAAGCCATGCTCATGGCGTCGAGCATGCTCCAGAGAATATCCAGCTTGAACTGCAGTATCTCCAGCATACGCTCCTGGCCCGCGCGGGTGGTGTAGTGCTGCAAGGTAATCGCCAGGCCGTGCTCCACGTCACGCCGGGCCTGGCCCAGGCGGGTGCGGAAGTATTCGTAGCCGGCCGGGTCGATCCACGGGTAGTGCTGCGGCCAGCTGTCCAGGCGCGACTGGTGGATCTGCGGGGCGAACAGCTCGGTCAGCGAGCTGCTGGCCGCTTCCTGCCAACTGGCCCGGCGGGCGAAGTTGACGTAGGCGTCCACGGCAAAGCGCACACCGGGCAGTACCAGCTCCTGGGAACGCAACTGGTCCGGGTCCAGCCCCACGGCCTGGCCCAGGCGCAGCCAGGCTTCGATACCACCGTCCTCGCCGGGCGCGCCATCGTGGTCGAGCAGGCGCTGGATCCACTCGCGGCGTACTTCGCGGTCCGGGCAGTTGGCCAGGATCGCGGCATCCTTCATCGGGATGTTCACCTGGTAGTAGAAGCGGTTGGCTACCCAGCCCTGGATCTGTTCGCGGGTGGCGCGACCCTGGTACATCGCCACGTGGTACGGGTGATGGATGTGGTAGTAGGCGCCCTTGGCGCGCAGGGCCTGCTCGAATTCGGCAGGGGACATTGGCAGTGCGTCGCTCATTCGGCTGGCTCCTGTATAGCTGAGTCTCGGCGCGATCCCTGTGGGAGCGGGTTTACCCGCGAACACCGGCGAAGCCGGTGCCATACACTGTGTGGGATTCTTCGCGGGTGAACCCGCTCCCACAGGGCCTGTGTTGCTTGTGCGATCTGGCTGTTACAACTCGATACTCATGCCATCGAAGGCCACTTCCACACCCCGGCGCAGCACTTCGGCACGCTCGGGCGAGTCTTCGTCGAGAATCGGGTTGGTGTTGTTGATGTGGATAAGTACCTTGCGCTGGCGCGGGAAGCCATCCAGCACCTCCAGCATGCCGCCTGGGCCGTTCTGCGCCAGGTGGCCCATTTCGCGGCCGGTGCGGGTGCCCACGCCACGGCGCTGCATTTCATCATCTTCCCACAGGGTGCCGTCGACCAGCAGGCAGTCGGCGCCGTGCATCATCGTCAGCAGCTTGTCGTCCACCTGGCCCAGGCCCGGGGCGTAGAACAGCTTGCCGCCGGTGCGGGTGTCCTCGACCAGCAGGCCAAGGTTGTCGCCCGGGTGCGGGTCGAAGCGGTGCGGCGAGTAGGGCGGCGCGGCGCTGCGCAGGGGGAACGGGGTGAAGCGCAGGTTGGGGCAGGCGTCGATGACGAAGCTGCCTTCCAGCTCTATACGGTTCCACTGCAGGCCGCCGTTCCAGTGGCTGAGCATGTTGAACAGCGGAAAGCCCGTGGTCAGGTCCTGGTGGACCATGTCGGTGCACCACACCTGGTGCGGGCAGCCTTCGCGCAGGCTGAGCAGGCCGGTGGTGTGGTCGATCTGGCTGTCCAGCAGGATGATGGCGTTGATGCCGGTGTCGCGCAGGGCGCGGGCCGGCTGCATCGGCGCAAAGGCCTGGAGCTGGGCACGAATATCGGGCGAGGCATTGCACAGCACCCAGTGCACGCCGTCGTCGGACAGGGCGATGGACGACTGGGTGCGTGGCGTGGCTCGCAGGGTACCGTCACGCAAGCCCTTGCAGTTGACGCAGTTGCAGTTCCACTGTGGGAACCCGCCGCCGGCGGCGGAACCGAGAACCTGGATGTACATGGCCACTCTCTCTGCAGAAACCGTAGCGAAAAAACGAAAACGCCCCGGCAGGCCGAGGCGTTGAACCGTAAGCCGGGCTTAGCGGTTGGCGAAGTACATGGTGACTTCGAAGCCGATGCGCAGATCAGTGTATGCAGGTTTGGTCCACATGGAATTACTCCTTCCGGATGAGGGGGTGGGTTTGTCAGCTACTACTTGGGTACCGCCATTGGCTGGAGGTTCCCAAGGTTGGGATTGCGCTATCTTACAAGAAAAATTTGTACCGAAAGGTTAATTATTCGAAAACTCCGTTGCGGTTTTCGTAACAATCATGGGTTTGTACCCAGCCAGGAAGTATCTGGTGCGACTGCGTTGGCAAGGCATAGCCAAGTGGAATCTTTATCGAGCAAGTGGTTCAGCAACTGGTCCAGATCCGTCTGCCGCGTTTTCAGGATAGACCTGCGCAGCGCATCCAGCCTGCCGGGTTGTGTGGCCAGGAATGTCTGCCACGCCCATTCGGCGACTTCGGCGTGGCCCATCGCCGGTTCATCGAATTGCCCGGCCAGCGCCTGACGAGCGGCAGGGGCCAGGGTAACGCCCTGGCGCAGCAAGGTGAGCAGGTGGTCGAGGATCTGTACCTGGCTGGCATGAGGCGACTGGACCCCGAACAGCAGGCCGCCGACACCCTCTACCTGACGAAAGGTACTGAATACCGCATAGCCGAGTTGCAGTTCTACCCGTAGCCGTTGGTAAACCGGCCCTTGCAGCAACTGCGCGAGCAGGCGGCCAGCGGCTTCCATGGCCGCTGGCAGTGGGCAGAACAGCAGCAGGGCATGCTCACTGCCGGGTACTTCGGCATGTTGCCAACGGTGGTTGGCCCAGGCGGGCAGAGGGCCAGGCGCTGAGCCTTGCCCAGGGCAGTGCTGCAGCACGGTGCCCAATGCGTTCAGGGCGCCATCGTCGAAGCCGGCAGCCAGGCCGTACCAGCGTGCTTGCTGCCACAGTTTGTCGAGATGCGTCTGTGCCAGGGTGCAGGCCGCAGCAGGTGCAGGCATGGCGCCCAGCACGGCGTCGGGCAGCTGCTTGAGCAGGGCCCGGATGGGAATCAGTGCCGGAGGCTGCGTCGAACTGGGTAGCCAGCTGCCTGCCGGGGGCTTGCGCATAAGCGCCAAGGCTTGGTCCACAGTGCGCAGTACCGCTGCCGGCAGCCCGGTGCAGCGCAGTTGCCAGTATTCGCCAGCGGCACTGAACTGCAACTGCACCGATACGCGCTCGCAGCGCTCCTGCAGGGGGTGCAGGGCACGTTCGAGCAGGGCATGCAGGCGTTGGCGCAACGGCGAAGGGACATGCCAGCGCAGGTACAGCGCCGCGTATTGACGAGCACCAGGCAGCTGGTCGCTGACTTTCAATGCCGCTGGCAGTGGGTGCGGACTGGCATCAGGCAAGTCGGCCAGAAGCAAGGGGTCGACGGAGGGCAGTTGCCAATGCCCATGTGCGCGGCCCGGCAGGCCTTCCAGCAGGGCTCGGAGCGCCTGCAAGCCTTGTGTGTCCAAACCGCTGAACGGCTGGCCGGCGCTGTCCCGGCGGGCCAGCTCAAGCGCGCTGGCGCTGCGTTCGCGGCTTTGCTGCAGCAGCTCGAATTCGGCACTCAATTGCTCAGGGGCGGCCTGGCGGATGAAGCCGAACCAGCCCTGCAACAGGGCATTGGCTTCCTCTGGGCAGGCGTCCTCGCTCAGCTTCAGGTCAATGTGCCACAGCAACTGCCCGGCGAAGGCATACAGCGCCTCGGCCTTGAAGCCTTGCAGCCAGCCACGCTGGCGAAGTGCATCCAGCCATGTGCCCGGGCGGCTATCGCCGAGGCAGGCGATGAGCAACTCAAGGGCCTGCTCGGCACCTGCCGGCAGGTTTTCGTGGCTGAACAGCAGGTGCGTGTCGGTCGCCGATAAAGGCGGTGGCAGAGCTTGTGGCACCCGTTCACCTGTTGCGAACAGCTTGGCATACTGCCGGCCCAGTAATTCCAGTTCATCCAGCGATTGCGGGCCGCACAGGCTTAGGGTGACCTGGCCGCCTTGGTAGAAGCGCTGGTGAAAGCCACCGAGCGCTTGCTGGAAGGCAGGGTCCTGCAAGGCCAAGGTGTGCCGGTTACCGGCATGAAAAGCGCTCAATGGATGGCCGGGCGCTGCCGATTGCAGCAAGGCGAACTGCTGCTGGGCCTGAGGGTTGCGCGACCAGGCAATGAACTCGGCATGGATTACTTCGCGTTCGCGGCGTTGGCGCTCGATGCCCAGGTCTGGTTCGGCCAACATCTGGCACAGGCGCTCCAGCCCCCCGGCCAGGGCGCTGGGCGGGACCTCGAAGAAGAAGTCGGTGGTGCGTTCGCGGGTGCTGGCATTGACCTGGCCGCCGAGGGCCTGCACATAGCGCATCAGGCCGTCGTCGAGAGGGAAGCGCGAAGTGCCGAGGAAGAACAGGTGCTCCAGGAAGTGGGCCAGGCCGGGCCATTTGGTCGGCGTGTCGTGGCTACCCGCGTGCACCCGCAGGGCCGCGGCCGAGCGCTTCAGGCGCGGGGCGTGGCGCAGGGTCAGCTGCAGGCCGTTGGCGAGGGTGAGGTGGCGGGTGGCGTCAGGCATGGAAACTCCAGGGCAGGTGTTCATGCTAACCCATTTGTTTGCAGGGCCGGCCTCTTCGCGGGTAAACCCGCTCCCACAGGCACTGCATAGCTTTCAGGCCTGTGATTTACCCTGTGGGAGCGGGTTTACCCGCGAATGGGCCGCACAGCGGCCCCAGTCAGCCCTTACGCAGGTGCAGCTCCTGGCGCAGATCGCTCAGGTAAGGAAACGCCGCCCGCCCCTGTACCACCCGCTCATGCTCCAGCTCCGCCAGCAACTGGCATTCGTCTCGCCCGGCCATGGCCAACAGGCTGCCATCCGGGCCGACGATGCTGCTCTGCCCGCAATACTGGATCTCGCCTTCCGAGCCGCAATAGTTGGCATACACCAGATAGCACTGGTTCTCCTGCGCCCGCGCCCTCACGGTCACCTGGCAGATGAAGTCGTACGGCGACATGTTCGCCGTCGGTACCAGAATCAGCTCGGCCCCGTCCAGCGCCAGGCGCCGGGCATTCTCCGGGAACTCGATGTCGTAGCAGATCAGCAGGCCGACCTTCCAGCCATCCAGCTCCACCACCGGGAAGTGATCGGCACCTGCGCTGAACATCGAGCGGTCCAGCTCGCCGAACAGGTGGGTCTTGCGATAGTTGCTCAGGCTGCGGCCGTGACCATCGATCAACTGCACGCTGTTGCAGATCGCGCCATCATCGCCACGCTCCGGATACCCGTAGACGATGGCGATGCGGTGCGCCTGGGCGATTTCCACCACCTCCATGGCCGCCGGGCCATCGGCGGCCTCGGCCAGGCGCTCGACCTGGGCCAGGCCGATGTTGTAGCCGGTCAGGAACATCTCCGGGCACACCAGCAAACTGGCGCCGCGTTCGGCCGCCAGTTGCGCCTGGTGGCGCAACCGTTGCAGGTTGCCGGGCACGTCGAGTGGCTTGGGCGAGCCCTGAAACAGAGCGATACGCATGCTGCCTCCTTGTCTCAGTCCGGCAGGGCGATCGGGCCGATTTCGTCGAACACGTCGCCTGGGCCGGGGTTGTCCGGGTGGGTGCGGCCACCGAAGTGGTTCATGATACCCCACACCGCATTCAGCGATGTCTGTACCGCGCCTTCCACCCAGGCCGGCGTCCACGACACGTCGTCACCGGCGATGAACATGCCGCGCTGCTCGGCAGGCATGTCCTGCTGCATGAAGTGCGCGTACATGCGCTGGTTGTAGCGGTAGTGCCCAGGCAGCGCGCCCTTGAAGGCGCCGAGGAAGTGCGGGTCGGCCTCCCAGGAAACGGTGATTGGGTCGCCGATAATGTGCCCGGCGATGTCGGTCTTCGGGTAGATCTTCTTCAGTGCGTCCAGGGCCAGTTGCACGCGTTTTTCCACTGGGTGCGGCAGCATCTTCAGCGCGTCGCTCATCCACGAGTACGACAGGCAGATCACCCCCGGCTTGTCGTCACCGTTGTCGAACAGGTAAGTGCCGCGGGTGAGGCGATCGGTGAGGGTCATGCTCATCAGGTCGCGGCCGGTTTCCGGGTCTTTGTCTTTCCAGAACGGCCGGTCGACCATGACGAAGGTCTTCGACGACTGCATGTAGCGGGTGCGGTCCAGGGCCATCCACATCTTTTGCGAGAACAGCGATTCCTCGCAGTCGATCTGGGTGGTCAGCAGCCAGGTCTGGCAGGTGGCGAGCACGGCACTGTAGTGACGGGTGTCGCCCCAGTTATCGGTGACCGCCAGGCGGCCATCGGCAGCGCGGGCGATGCGCTTGACCCCGGTACGCGGTGCGCCGCCATGCAGCCCGCTCAGGCTGGTGCCTTCCGGCCAATGCACGCAGCGCTCCGGTACATGGCGCCAGATGCCTTGCGGTACCTGCTCTACACCGCCCACTACCAGGTGCTGGTGGTCGTCGCAGTTGGTCATCACCACGCGGAAGATTTCCAGCATCGAGTTGGGGAAGTCCGAGTCCCAGCCGCCGGTGCCGAAGCCGACCTGGCCGAACACTTCGCGGTGCTGGAAGCTCAGCTGGGCGAACGAGCGCGAGGTGGCGACGAAGTCGTAGAACGTGCGGTCGTCCCACAGCGGTACCAGCTTGTTCCACAGCTCTTTCAGGCGCGGTACGTCACGGTCGCGGATGGCCTGCTGGATGTCGGCGAACCGGGCACCGCTTTCCAGCGCGTCGGCCCAGGCATCGGCCACTTCGTGGAACAGCTTGGGCAGGTCGGTGGGTTTTTCGGCGTAGTAGGTCTGGCCTTCCAGGTCGATCACGGTGCTGCCCGAGGCCGGGGTCAGCGGGTTGGGGAACGGTTTGGTCTCCAGGCCCAGCTTGTCCACGTAGTGGTAGAAGGCAGTGGACGACACCGGGAAGCGCATGCCACCCAGTTCGGCGATGATCCCGTCAGTGCCGTTGAAGGTTTGCGAGCGCAGCCGGCCACCCAGCTTGGATGCTTCGTACACCACCGGCTTGAGGCCCAGCTTCATCAGCTCGTAGGCCGCCACCAGGCCGGCGATACCGGCGCCCACGATTGCCACTTCCTCACCATGGCGCTCGGCCGGGATGCTGCCCAGGCCTGCGGGGTGTTCCAGCCAGTCGTCGAAGGCGAAGGGGAAATCCGGGCCGAAGATGGTGATGGGTTTTTTGCCATCGGCGGGGTGGCGGTTTTTCTTGTTCATGAAGTGACCTTGCCAGAGAGGCTGCGCAGCGGGCGGAGCCTGAGTATAGGAGATGCCTGAAGGCCATTTTAGGGAGTGGGGTTTTCGTTATTAAGGTGCAGATTGTTGTCTGAATGTAGCTTGTATCGTCGAAATGTATAAGGAAGATAGATTTATGACGAACAGGAAGCCTACCCATCTCAAGCACAGCATCGGCCCCCTGTGGGAGCGGGCGAGCCCGCGAAGAAGCCCCCGCGGTGTATGGCACGGGCTGCGCCCGTGTTCGCGGGCACGCCCGCTCCCACAGGGTGTTATCAGACAGTTCCTACACCCATGCCATGAATTAAAGAATTACCCTACGCCCGCTATAGCCTCGGTCTGGCTGCGTGGGAAACGCCTCATCGTTAACTTCACTGGGTCGCCGCTGTTCGGGCGACTGGGTGTGAGAACCCATCTCCAACTTCGCACCAAGGCTTATGTCATGGCAGCTGTGCGCGGGCAGGCTTTCGCCTGGCCGGATTTCCAAGTTGGCCGGTTCTCACCCCGTGCATGGCTGCCACCTATTTCCCGTGAGAAGGAGTTGGTAGGCGGTTTCCTCAAGACTCAATTTGGAAATTGCATCATGAAGAAGACTTATTCCGACCAACCCGAAAAACTGAAACCCACCGCAGAAAAAACCTTTTGCAACTGCGAATCCAGCCATCCGCCATTATTCGCCATACGCCCCGGCATCGACGCTGCAGACGCCTTGGTCCACGCCTGCCTGCTGGCCCGTGGCCTCAATCAGATCGCCACCGACTACGCCCAGCATCACGCCCCCGAGCGCAGCCGTGACATCGTCTGGTCGATGCAGCATTCCGCCGAAAGCCTTTCGGCGATTCTGGAAGGCCTGCTCGACGGCCAGGAGGCCTGACCGCCAGCCAGGTTCAGAACGGCTGCCCGCGGTCCACCTTGCTGCTGAGAATGATCGACGTGGTGGTCTTCTCCACCCCGTCGACACTGCCGATCTGGTCGAGCAACTGGTCCAGTTGCTCGGGCGAATCCGTACGCAGCCAAGCCACATAATCGAACTCGCCGCTCACTGCGCACAGCTGTTGCACCTGGCCCATGGCACTCAGGCGCCGCACCACCTCCTTGCCCGAGCGCGGCTGCACCTTGATCCCCACATATGCCTGCAGCCCACCACCCATCACCCGCTGGCCCAGGCGCACGCCATAGCCGGAGATGACCTTGTTCTTCTCCAGCCGCTCGAGACGCGAGTTGACGGTAGTACGAGCGATGCCCAGCTGGCGGGCGAGGGTGGCGACGCTTTCGCGGGCGTTTATCTGCAACAGGGCGATCAGCTGGCGATCGATTTCATCCAGCGTGATGGAGCGGGAATCCGACATGGCGAGTCTCTACGGTTGACCCGCTAGCCTAGCTAGCCTGCGGTAAGCAGGGCAAGGGTAGACAGTTGTCCATGCTTTGCATCAGTGCTGCAATCCCGGGGCCGCTTCGCGACACAAGGCCGCTCCTACAGCTGCTGCGCCGGCATGTAAGCATCGGGCGCAATGACAGAACTGCTCGATTGGTCCGGCAGGTCGAGGTGCGGTCTAGGGTGGAATAGGAGCTCACAAAATCTAACGATTTATAGCTGTTTAGATAGCCATGCCTGAGCAGAGAATGGCCCTCTCACGAACGTTGTGTTTCGGAGGACGAGGATGCCAGCCTACCACCTTGCATCAGCTCCCTCATTGCGCAATACTGCCGACAACAACTAACCCTCACGACCGGCGTGGCATGACCATCTGGTTGGAGGGGGAAAAAGCCGGCTTAAGCCGGTTTTTTCGTTTCTGGAGTGCAAAAAATGCAGAGAAAGCTTGATTCTGAGCCTCTGCGCACTCGTATCTATATCGACGGCTACAACTTCTACTACGGCTGCTTGCGCGGCACACCGTACAAGTGGCTCGACCTGTTGCCTCTCTTTGAAAAGCACATCTTGCCTTCCATACTGGTCACGGACAACCATGGCCAGATCAGGGCATGGCGGCTCCTGGAATCCCCCTCGATCAAATATTTCACGGCAAAGATCATCGAGTCGGTCGCCCGTGCTGGCGATTCGGTGTCGTCACAAGCTCGCTACCACACCGCTTTGCGCAAGCTGCATGATGGTCGAATAGAGCTCATCGAAGGTTATTACGCCGTCAATAAAATGAAGGTGAAGATCGTCGACCCTGAAAATCCGGACAAGGCTCCGCGTGAGTGCCGGGAAATCCAGGCCTGGAAGGTGGAGGAGAAACAGAGCGACGTGAATCTGGCCCTCCAGGCTTACCATGATTCGATCACGGGGCAGGTTGACCATGCCGTCATCGTTACCAACGATACTGACATCGCTCCTGCACTTCAGATGATTCGTGCTCACACAGATGTGCGGATTGGCGTGGTTGTGCCGACGTCGGGGCAAAACCGCTCGGCGAATACCGACCTGATCAAGTTTGCGCACTGGAAGCGAGAGCACATCAATTCAGGCGAGCTTGCGGCCTGTCAGCTACCGAGAGTGATTCCAGGGAGGAAACCAACCATCAAGCCGGAGTCCTGGTATGGGCAACCTGAACTGCTGCAGGAAATTCTGGATTTGGCCATTCCTGTACGCGGAAGCAGGGCGGCAGCGTTCAAGTGGATGGAGCAGCCCAATCAGTTCCTCAGTGGTGAGCGGCCGATAGAGCTGGTGGAAACTGCCGAAGGTGCGACACGGGTTCTTCAGTACATACACAGCTGGATAGCCCAGCAAGAGGAGTTGCCCTAGTCAGGAGAACATGACTGCAGTCCCCGAAAAGACAAAGGCCTACGTTCTGCAACGTAGGCCTTTGATTATCTGGTGGGCCCACACGGACTCGAACCGTGGACCAAAGGATTATGAGTCCTCTGCTCTAACCGACTGAGCTATAGGCCCTCAGTAAGTGGCCGGATTATAACGAGGGTTTCGCACCTGTGCCATCTGAAAGATCCGATAGTGCTATGCGAAGAAACGTCGCCGCGAACTCGTCCGGGGGCAGGGGCAGACTGACGATGTAGCCCTGGATCTGCTCACAGCCCTCTGCCGCCAGGAACCGTTGCTGGGCCTGGTTTTCCACGCCCTCGGCAATGATGGTCAGCTGCATGCTGCGGCCCAGGGCGATGATGGCGCGGGCGATGGCGGCGTCATGAGGGTCGTCGGGCAGCCCGCGGATGAACGACTTGTCGATCTTGAGAATGTCCAGCGGCAGGCGCTTGAGGTAGCTCAGCGATGAATAACCGGTGCCGAAATCGTCGATGGCCAGTTGCACGCCCAGTTTCTTCAGCTGGTACAGCACGGCCAAGGCTTCCTCTGCCTGGCTCATGATGAAGTTTTCGGTGATTTCCAGCTGCAGGTCACCGGCTGTGAGCTGGTAGTGCTTCAGCAACTGTTCGATGCGCCTGGCAAGGTGGGGATGGCGTAGCTGGGCGCCGGCGAGGTTTATCGACAGCGGGCCGAAGGGGTCGTAGTGCATCTTCCAGGCCTGCATCTGCCGGCAGGCCTGCTCCAATACCCAGTCACCTATCTGGAGGATGGTGCCGTTCTCTTCCGCCAAGTGAATGAAGTGTTCTGGCGGCACTTCACCAAAGGTCGGGTGGCTCCAGCGTATCAGCGCTTCGGCACCGACCAGGCTCTGTGTCTTGAGGCTGAGCTTGGGCTGGAAGCACAGGCTCAGTTCGTTGCGCTCGATGGCGCGGCGCAGTTCGTGCTCCAGGGCGATGCGTTCGCTGGCCTGGGCGGTGAGGTCGAGGGTGTAGGCTTCGACGCGGTTACGGCCCTTGGCCTTGGAGCGGTACATGGCGGCGTCGGCGTTGCGAATCAGTGTGGCAACGTCGGTGCCGTCCTGCGGATAAAGGCTGATGCCGATGCTGGCGCTGGTGAAGAACTCATGCTCGCCAGCCTGGAATGGCGCGTTGAAGCAGGTCAGCAGCTTATTGGCGATGGCGCTGGCGTCACTGGGTTTGTGCAGGCCGGGCAGCAGGATGATGAACTCATCGCCACCCAGGCGGGCCACGGTGTCGACATCACGCACCTGCTCCTTCAAGCGTTGGGCGATGCCCTTGAGCAGCAGATCGCCGACTGGGTGGCCGAGGCTGTCGTTGATGTGCTTGAAACGGTCGAGGTCAAGGAACAGCACCGCGCCCTTGCGGTTGGAGACCTGCGCGCAGGTGAGCGCGGCCTGCAGGCGGTTCTCGAACAGGGCACGGTTGGGCAGGCCGGTCAGTGGATCGTGGTGGGCCTGGTAGTCAAGCTTGGCCTGGGCGTGCTTGAGGCTGGAGATGTCGGCGAACACAGCGACGAAGTGGGTAATCTCGCGCTCGCTGTTGCGCACGGCGCTGATGGTCAGCCAGCCGGGGTACAGTTCGCCGTTCTTGCGCTTGTTGTAGATCTCGCCTTGCCAATGGCCTTCATCGGTCAGCTGGTGCCACATGGCGGCATAGAACGCACTGTCGTGCTGGCCGGAAGCGAGCAGGCGTGGGGTCTGGCCGAGGGCTTCGATCTCACTGTAACCGGTGATTTCGCTGAAGGCGCGGTTTACGGCACTAATGTGCTGGTCGATGTCGGTGATCAGCACTCCTTCGGCGGTGTTCTCGAACACGGTGGCGGCCAGCTGCAGCTTTTCCTGCATCAGATGGCGCTCGGTGATGTCGCGGGCGATTGTCAGTATGCAGTCGTCGCCAGCAATCGGCAGCGGCCGTGCAGAGAGTTCGCAGAGGCGAATCTGCCCGTCGCTGCGGCGCAGGTGGCACGTGAAGTCGCGTACGAAGCCGTCGCGGTTTAGCTGTTGGACCAGACGCTTGCGCTCGTTGAGGTCGACCCAGATGCCCAGGTCCAGCGAGGTCTGGTCGATGGTAGGGCTGAGGTCATAGCCGGTCAGGCGGCAGAAGCCTTCGTTCACTTCGAGCAGCAAACCGTCGCTCTGGCGCGACAGCAGCAGGCCATCGGGCGAGGCATGGAAGGCCTTGGCGAATTTCTCTTCCGAGGTTTGTAGCTGCTCCTGGGTTTCCTTGAGCTGGCTGATATCGCGTACCGCCACCACGAGCGCGAGGTTGCCGTCGAGTTCAAAGGTTTCGGCCGAGGTCAGGCCGGTGAAGAGTTGGCCGTTGCTGCGGCGGAAGCTCATTTCCAGGTTGCGGATACCGCCTTGGTGCAGGCGTTCGAGCAGACGCGGGCCGTCGCCTTCGACGCCCCACAGGTTGAGCTCGGTGGCGGTGCGGCCAATTACCTGGCTCGGGGTGAGGCCGATCTGCTCTTCGAAGGCCTCGTTCACCTCCAGCAGGCAGCCGTCGCTGTGGCGGGCGATCAGCAGGATGTCGGGGCACTGCTGGAACACCGAGGCGAACTTCTGTTCGGACAGGCGCAGGGCGTCCTCGGTGCGCTTGGTCTCGCTGATGTCGATCATCAGGCCACGCATCACCGGCTGGTGGCCATGCTCGATCATGCTGACGATGTTGCGTACCCACAGTGGCTGGCCATCGGCCCTGATCACCCGGTAGTCGAGGCTGTGGTCGCGGCCGGCGGCAGTCTCGCTGTCGCAGTAGGCCTGGGCCCAGAGGGCATCCTCCGGGTGCAGGATGCTGCGCCAGAAGCCAGGTTTGAGCCAGTCGGCCAATGGGTAGCCGAGCAAGCCTTCTGCGTGGGGCGAGACGTAGCTGTAGGTGAAGTCGTTGGCGTCGGCCTCCCAGGCTATGGCGGACAGGCTCTCGACCAGGCTGCGATAGTGGTACTCGCTGCTGCGCAGTTCCTGCTCCAGGGCGATGCGCCGTGAAATTTCCGAACTGAGCCGGCGGTTGATGCGGATGACCGCTGCCAGCACGGCCATCAATACCAGCACCGTGGGCAGGCCATACACCAGCAGGTCCGACCAGAACATCCGTTGGTCGACCACATTGCCCACCCAGCGTTGCTGGATCTGGCTGACTTCGCTGCTGCTCATGTCGGCTATCACTTTGTCGAGAATGCCGACCAGTACTTTCTTGTCGCGCGGGGCGGCCATGGCCAGCTGGTAGCGGTAGGGCGTTTCGCCGCTGACGTAGAGGCCGTCGAGCTTGAGCTGGCGCAGGCTCCAGATGCTTGAAGCGAGGTCACCGACCACGGCGTCCACTTCGTCGGTGGCCAGGGCCTGCAGGGTGGAGCTGACGTTAGGCAGGGCCACCAGGTTGAGGTCTGGGTGGTGTGTGCGCAGCAGTTCGTGCGGGGCGTAGTTTTCGACCACGGCGATCTTCAGGCCGTAAAGGTCGTCCAGGTTGCGCGGCTGTGCACCGCCTTTATGGGCGAGGATTACGATGGGGAAGTCGAGGTACGGCCGGGTGAAGGCCAGGTAGCCTTGGCGCTCGGGGGTGGACATGATGCCGGGCAGCAGGTCGATGCGGCTTTCGCGTGCTTGCGCCAGTACCTCGGTCCAGCTGCTGGGTTCGACCGGTTTGAGCGTCACGCCCAGGCGTTGCTGGATCGTGGCGATGTAATCGGCGGCCAATCCCTGGTACCGGCCCTCCTGGTCGCGAAATTCGAACGGTGGCCAAGAGGCGTCTACACCCAGGCTCAGCTGCGGGTGGGCAGCCAACCAGGCTTTCTCCTCGTCTGTCAGGGTCAGGGCGCCGGCCGTTGTGTTCCACAAGATCAGGAGCAGCAACAGGATGGCCGGCATCAGCGGCATAGCGGCCTCACATTCAAGTGTTATGAAGTCGAGTGTAGACGGGCATTGCTGTAGGTGTGCGGTGGAAGGACGGGCTTTGTGTTCTGGCTGTCGGAAGGGGGAGGTAATGAGGAAATGGGGCTGCTGCGCAGCCCGTCGCCGGCAAGCCGGCTCCCACAGGGATCGCGCAGGGCCGGAAAAGAAAAACCCCGGCCTGGGCCGGGGTTTTGTCATCACTCGTCGAGGAAGGAACGCAGATGCTCGCTGCGAGTCGGGTGGCGCAGTTTGCGCAACGCCTTCGCTTCGATCTGACGGATCCGCTCGCGGGTCACGTCGAACTGCTTGCCCACCTCTTCGAGGGTGTGGTCGGTGTTCATGTCGATACCGAAGCGCATACGCAGCACCTTGGCTTCGCGTGCGGTCAGGCCCGAGAGCACGTCACGAGTGGCTTCCTTGAGGCTTTCGACCGTGGCCACGTCAATCGGGGACTGCATGGTCGAGTCCTCGATGAAGTCGCCCAGGTGCGAATCTTCGTCGTCACCGATCGGGGTTTCCATGGAGATCGGCTCTTTGGCGATCTTCAGTACCTTGCGGATCTTGTCCTCAGGCATTTCCATGCGCTCGCCCAGCTCTTCCGGGGTCGGTTCGCGACCCATTTCCTGCAGCATCTGGCGGGAAATACGGTTGAGCTTGTTGATCGTCTCGATCATGTGCACCGGAATACGGATGGTGCGCGCCTGGTCGGCGATCGAACGGGTGATCGCCTGGCGGATCCACCAGGTGGCATAGGTCGAGAACTTGTAGCCGCGACGGTATTCGAACTTGTCCACCGCTTTCATCAAGCCGATGTTGCCTTCCTGGATCAGGTCGAGGAATTGCAAGCCACGGTTGGTGTACTTCTTGGCGATGGAGATCACCAGACGCAGGTTCGCCTCGACCATTTCTTTCTTGGCGCGGCGGGCCTTGGCTTCACCGATCGACATGCGACGGTTGATTTCCTTGATCTCGGCAACGGTCAGGCCGGTTTCGGTCTCAAGGTCGATCAGCTTCTGCTGGCAAGCGACGATGGCAGCGTCCTTTTCACCCAGGGCGGCAGCCCATTTGGTGTTGCGCTTGGCCAGGTCACCGCTCCAGGTCTGGTCGGTTTCGTTGCTCGGGAACATGCGCAGGAAGTCGGCACGCGGCATGCGGGCGTCACGCACGCACAGCTGCATGATGGCGCGTTCCTGCTGGCGCAGGCGGTTCAGGGCGTCACGAACACGCTCTACCAGTACCTCGAACTGCTTCGGTACCAGCTTGATCGGCATGAACAAATCGGCCAGGGCCTGCAGGGCGTCGATGCTTTCCTGGTGGGTGCGACCATTCTTCTTCAGAACCTTGTTGGTGGCCTGAAGCTGGTCGTTGACCGCGCCGAAACGCTGACGGGCGACTTCCGGGTCCGGGCCGCTCTCGGCCTCTTCCTCGTCGTCACCGCTTTCGGATTCGTCCTCGTCGTCGTCGGACTCTTCCTTCGCAGCGGCGGCCTTGGTGCCCGGGATCGGCACTTCTTCGGTCGGCGCGGCGATATTGTCGTCAGGATCGATGTAACCGCTGAGAACGTCCGACAGACGGCCGCCTTCGCTGGTGACACGGTCATATTCGCTGAGAATGTAGTCGACAGTGCCCGGGAAGTGAGCGATGGCGCCCATGACTTCACGGATGCCTTCCTCGATACGCTTGGCGATTTCGATCTCGCCTTCGCGGGTCAGCAGCTCGACGGTGCCCATTTCGCGCATGTACATGCGCACCGGGTCGGTCGTGCGGCCGATATCGGTTTCAACTGCCGCCAACGCAGCAGCGGCTTCTTCGGCCGCGGCTTCGTCGGTGTCGGCTTCCGCCAACAGAAGGGCATCCGCATCCGGAGCACTCTCGAATACGTTGATCCCCATGTCGTTGATCATGCGGATGATGTCTTCCACCTGTTCCGGATCTGAAATATCCTCAGGCAGGTGGTCGTTGACCTCCGCGTAAGTCAGGTAGCCCTGCTCACGACCGCGGGTGATCAACTCTTTGATACGAGACTGCTGTTGCGCTTTTCCGGACATAACACCCTATCCACTGAAGGTCTTGGCGGGCAAAAAACAAGCCGAGGATTATACCCGAGCATGGGCCTCACGCGCCAGATGAGGTCGGCGTTTGTGCGGGAACATTCCGGCTCAGCAGGGCGAGGAGCTGGGTTTTTTCCTCGCTGGTCAATTCGCTTTGACGTGATTTCCTGAGCAGTTGTTCCAGGCTGCGCTCGCGTTGGCGGGCGGACAAGCTAGTTATAGTGTCGAAAAACTGTTGTTCAAGGTTGTCGGCCACGATCAGCCATTCCTTTTCCGCCAAGGCCCGCAGCAGGCGCCCCTGTTCGGTGCCGTGCCAACGTGCGATCAACTGCATTGAGCTTAGCCCAGGATTTTTCTGCGCGGCTTCGATCAGTGCCACCAGCAGCTGGCTGTACAAGTGTTCTTCATCGGCGAAGTGGCTGGCATCTTCCACCTTGCCGGCCAGCAGAGGGTGGTGCAGCAAGGTGCGCAGGGCGGCCAGGGTGGGCGGCTCGACCGGGGCCGGTACGCGTGGTGGTGCTTCGTCACGCTGCTGCCATGGCTTGCCACCCTTGCGGTTCTTGTCCCAGGGTTTGTCGCCCCACTGCTTCTTGCCAGCGCCCTTGTTCGGCTTCCACTCCTGTTCCTGATGAACGGGGGCGAAGTCGTGCTGCGGCATGTCGCCGTAATCGGGGGTATAGCTGGCCATGGCGTCATAGTCGTAGCCAGGGTCGTAGTCCGGCACGCTGCTGGTGGCCGGGGCGTGTTGCGCCAGTTGCTCGACCTGCTGCGGGTCGAGGCCGGTGATTTCCTTAAGGCGGTTGCGCATCAGCTGGCGCAGGTTGGCGCCGGGGATCTTTTCGATCAGCGGTGCGGCAAGGGTCGCCATGTGCGCCTTGCCTTCCAGCGAGCGCGGGTCGGCTTCGACGCTTAGCTGCTCGAAGAAGTAATCGGCCAGCGGTTGGGCGTGCTGGTTGATGCGGGCCATGAAGGCGTCGGTGCCTTCGGCGCGCACCAGGCTGTCCGGGTCTTCGCCTTCGGGCAGGAACAGGAAGCGCGCGCGGCGGCCGTCCTGCAGGTTCGACAGGGTCGACTCCAGGGCGCGCCAGGCGGCCTTGCGCCCGGCCTGGTCACCGTCGAAGCAGAACAGCACGCTGGGTACCACGCGGAACAGGCGCTTGAGGTGCTCTTCGCTGGTGGCGGTGCCGAGGGTGGCCACGGCGTTGCGCAGGCCCTGCTGGGCCAGGGCAATGACGTCCATGTAGCCCTCGACGACGATGATTTCGTCGAGGTTGCGGTTGTGCTTGCGTGCCTCGTACAGGCCGTAGAGTTCCTGGCCCTTGTGGAACACCGGGGTTTCCGGGGAGTTCAGATACTTGGGCTTGTCGTCGCCGAGCACTCGGCCACCAAAGGCGATGATGCGTCCGCGGCTGTCGCGGATCGGGAACATCACCCGGTCGCGGAAACGGTCGTAGCGCTTGCCGCTTTCGGCGTTTTCGATCAACAGGCCGGCATCGATCATCACCTTCTGCTGCAAGGTGTCGGCACCCAGGTGCTTGAGCAGGTTATCCCAGCCTGGCGGGGCGAAGCCCAGGCCGAAGTCACGGGCGATTTCCCCGGACAGGCCGCGGCCCTTGAGGTAATCCACCGCTGCCTTGCGGGTCGGGTGACTGCGCAGGGCCTGGCGGTAGAACTCTGAGGCGGCGTCCAGCAGCGGGTACAGCGGCGAATCGGTTGGCTGGCGCGGCTTGTGGTCGCGGCGACCTTGCTCGCGGGGTACTTCCATGCCGGCGGCGCGGGCCAGCTCCTCGACCGCCTGGGGGAAGTCCAGGTTGTCGTGGTCCATTACGAAGCCCAGGGCGTTGCCGCCGGCGCCGCAGCCGAAGCAGTAGTAGAACTGCTTGTCGGGGCTGACCGTGAAGGAAGGAGTTTTTTCCTTGTGGAACGGGCAGCAGGCGGAATAGTTCTTGCCGGTTTTTTTCAGCTGGACGCGCGAACTCACCACGTCGACGATGTCGAGGCGGTTGATAAGGTCGTCAATGAAACTCTGGGGAATCAGCCCGGCCATGGCAGTCTCGTCATCTGGCAGCTGGCAAGTCTAATCGCTCACGCGCCGAATGGGGCGAGTGCCGCTTGGGAAAGTGCGAGGGAATGTGTGCTCGTCGCCAGCCCCTGAGGGCCCGTCAGTCGGACGTGCACGTCTGGTCATACAACAAGGAGGACCAGCTCTGACGTTTCAGGCAGGTTGCCCATGTGCAGTTCGCATGAAGCTTGTGCAGGGCCTTGAGCTAGCTGCTCAAGTTTGAAGCGACCACTGCCATCGCCCGGCGGTTAGCCGGGCAGGGCAGAAGCTTTGCGTAGAACGTCTGTATTAGTACAGACGAACGGCGCGGCGCTGTTCGCGCTGAACTTTCTTGGCGTGACGCTTAACAGCAGCAGCTGCTTTGCGCTTACGCTCGGCGGTCGGCTTCTCGTAAAACTCGCGGCTACGAACTTCAGCCAGTACACCGGCTTTTTCGCAGGAGCGCTTGAAACGACGCAGAGCTACGTCGAAGGGTTCGTTCTCTTTAACTTTGACGGCTGGCATCCAGGGCTACCTTAATTCATTACCGGGGTAGACGTGCTCCTGGCAAAACAAAGGTGTGCTGGAGAACGTCGGTTTTCAAGGGTTGCGGATGTTAACCCTTAGCAAGCCGGAATGCAAAGCCTCTGATCGAAAACCGCTGGTCGGCATCCGACACGGGGACTATCATGCGCGGCTTCGAATTCAGCCCCCACAAGGGACGAACCCATGCTAGTACTGGGATTGGAAACATCCTGCGACGAAACTGGCGTCGCATTATACGACAGCGAGCGCGGTTTGTTGGCCGACGCGCTGTTCAGCCAGATCGACCTGCACCGCGTGTTCGGCGGTGTGGTGCCAGAGCTTGCCTCGCGCGACCACGTCAAGCGCATGCTGCCACTCATCCGCCAGGTGCTGGATGAGGCCGGCTGCGTCGCCACCGAGATCGACGCCATCGCCTACACCGCGGGCCCTGGCCTGGTCGGTGCCCTGCTGGTGGGGGCCTCCTGTGCCCAGGCGCTGGCCTTTGCCTGGGACATCCCGGCGATTGGCGTACACCACATGGAAGGCCACCTGCTGGCACCCATGCTGGAAGAAAACCCACCGGAGTTTCCGTTCGTCGCTTTGTTGGTTTCCGGTGGTCACACCCAGCTGGTGCGGGTCGATGGCATCGGCCAGTACGAGCTGCTGGGCGAGAGCCTGGACGACGCCGCCGGCGAAGCGTTCGACAAGACCGCCAAGCTGATCGGTCTGAACTACCCCGGTGGCCCGGAAATCGCCCGCCTGGCCGAGCGCGGCGTGCCTGGCCGCTTCGTGTTCCCGCGGCCGATGACCGACCGCCCGGGCCTGGAGTTCAGCTTCAGCGGCCTGAAAACCTTTGCCCTGAACACCTGGCAGCAGTGCCGCGATGCCGGCGACGACAGTGAGCAAACCCGTTGCGACCTGTCCCTGGCATTCCAGCAGGCGGTGGTGGAGACTTTGACCATCAAGTGCAAGCGGGCGTTGAAACAGACTGGCCTCAAGCGCCTGGTCATTGCCGGTGGCGTCAGCGCCAACAAGGCACTGCGTGCGTCCCTCGAGGACATGCTCGGCAGCATCAAGGGCAACGTGTACTACGCGCGCCCGCAGTTCTGTACCGACAACGGTGCGATGATCGCCTATGCCGGCTGCCAGCGGTTGTTGGCCGGGCAACAGCAAGACCTGGCAATCAGTGTGCAGGCACGCTGGCCGATGGAGCAGTTGCCGCCGCTTTAAGCTTCAGAAGTGCCGTTCGCGGCCTGCGAACAGGTCGCGCAGGTTGCTGCGATGGCGCCATACGATCATTGCCGTCAACACAGTGATCGGCAGCAGGGCCTCTGGCTCGCGCCAGGCCAGTAACGGCAAGGTCAGTGGTGTGGCGATCAGTGCCGCCAGCGAACTGGTGCGGGTGAGGTAGAAAGTCAGCAGCCAGGCGCCGATGGCCAGCAGCGCGGCTGGGAAATACAGGGCCATGAGCATGCCGGCGGCGGTTGCCACGCCCTTGCCGCCCTGGAAGCGGAAGTACAGCGGGAACAGGTGGCCCAGCACTGCGCACACGCCAACCCAAGCCTGCGCTTGCAGGTCCAGGCCGGCACCGCGGGCGAGCAATACCGGCAACAGGCCCTTGCACAGGTCGCCAAGCAGGGTCAGGATCGCCAGTTTGCGGCCTGCCAGGCGTAGCATGTTGGTGGCGCCGGCATTGCCTGAACCGCTGGAACGCGGGTCCGGGCTGCCCGTAAGGCGGCTGAGGACGATGGCGAAGGACAGCGAGCCAAGCAGGTAGGCGAGCAACGCCAGTAACCAAAACATGCTAACTATTCCGGGCGAGGACGCCCTGATTCTAACGGCGCCAGTCGCCCTTGTCGTGCTGTGGAGAGAAGTGCTTGGACAGAGTGTTCATCGAAGGCCTGGAAGTCGATACCGTCATCGGTGCCTATGACTGGGAGCGGGATATTCGCCAGTGCTTGCGCCTGGACCTGAGCTTTGCCTGGGATAACCGCCCGGCTGCGGCGGGTGACGACCTGAACCTGGCGCTGGATTATGCCAGTGTGTCGGCCCGTATCCAGGCGTTTGCCGAACAGGCGCGTTTCGAGTTGGTTGAAACTTTCGCCGAGCGCCTGGTGGCGACGCTGATGGAAGAGTTCCACATCCCGTGGGTGCGGTTGAAGCTGACCAAGCCGGGTGCGGTACCGGCGGCCCGTGGCGGTGTTGGCGTGGAGATCGAGCGCGGATGTCTCTGAGCACGGTTTACCTGGGCCTTGGCAGCAACATTGATCGCGAGGTGCACTTGTGCGCCGGGCTCGATGCGTTGGCAGGCATCCTGACCGACATGCGCTGCTCGCCGGCGTTCGAAAGCCAGGCGGTGGGGATCAAGAGCGGTCCGTTCATCAACTTCGTGGTGACTGGGCAGACTGCGTTGCCGTTGATCGAACTGGACCGCCGGTTGAAGTTCATCGAGGCCGACAATGGCCGCTATGCCCCGGACCGCAAGGGGCTGCCGCTGGATATCGACGTGCTGATGTATGACGACTTGCACGGCACGTTCGATGGGCTGGTGTTGCCTCGGGCCGAGATCCTGAAGAACGCCTTTGTGCTGTGGCCACTGTCGCTGCTGGCGCCGGAGCTTGTGCATCCGGGGGTAGGCAAGACAATGGCGCAGTTGTGGCAGGAGGCGCGGATTGATCAGGTGCTGGCGCCGGTTGCCTTTGAGTGGCGTGGGTTGCAGCTGACTCCCGCGTAAGCCTGTATCGGCCCTTTCGCGGCTAAAGCCGCTCCCACAGGTACAGCGACAACCTCGAGAGCAACGCCGTCCCTGTGGGAGCGGCTTTAGCCGCGAAGGGGCCGGTATGTTCAACCGAGCTTGTAAGCTTCGAGGGCTTTCAGCCGCTCACCTTTGAGCGCTTCACCCAAGGCCTGGCCAGTCAGCCCAACCTGCACCAACGGCTTGACATCCACTGCCCGCGCCGCCGCCGCTGCCCCTCGCAGGTATTCGGACTGTGGATAACCCGCTTTGCCCTCGCCCAGCGCTGCCATCTCGGAAGCGATCAGGAAGTCTTCGAATCGCTGTGGCCGCCGGTACACATCGAACTTCTGCAGCAGCCCCAGCAGTGCCGTGGCGGGCAACTCCTGCGCCTGGTTGCCCAGCTTCAGGCACTCACCCGTCAGCAGCGCCAGCTCCTGGCACTCCCGCGGCGCCTTCAGGCGCTGATTGATGGCTTTGATCGCGGCCGGTGTCAGCGACTGCAGCAGGCAGGCCCAGCGTACATGCAGGGGCTGTTCGTGCATTGCCGACTGTTCCAGCGCCGCCAGGGCCTGGGGGGCGTCATCTAGCTCTGGCAGCAGCTCCTGCAGGGCCCCACAAGCATGCAGCACCTGGAAGAACACCTGCGGCTGCGCCTCCATCAGCGCCCGCTCGATTTCCTTCCAGCTGCGCTCGGCGGTCAGTGCCTGCAATTCGCCAGAGGCACTGATCTGACGCATCAGCTCAAGCGTCTCATCGGCAACCCGGAATCCCAGCGGTGCATAACGGGCAGCAAAGCGCGCAACTCGCAGCACACGCAATGGATCTTCGGCGAATGCCGGGGAAACATGGCGTAAAAGGCGCTGGTCGATATCGTCCTGGCCATGATAGGGATCGTATACCGTACCCGTCTCGTCCTCGGCCATTGCATTGATGGTCAGGTCACGACGGATCAGGTCTTCTTCCAGGGTCACATCGGGGCTGGCGTGGAAAGTGAAGCCGCCGTAGCCCCGCCCGCTCTTGCGCTCGGTGCGCGCCAGGGCGTATTCCTCGCCGGTTTTCGGGTGCAGGAACACCGGGAAATCAGCGCCGACCGGTCGAAAGCCCTTAGCGTGCATTTCCTCGACCGTGGCGCCGACCACCAGCCAGTCGATATCGCTGACAGGGCGGCCGAGCAGGCGGTCGCGCACGGCGCCGCCAACTTTGTAGATGTGCATGTGCAGCTCTCCATAACTGCCGACAGGATAACCCGTCGGCAGCCTTGAAGTTGCACTAGAGGTGGTGAATGACAGCCAGATCCATGCGGCCATAGTCGGCGCTTTCGCCGTGCTCGCCGCGTGGTGGCATGTGGTGGGTTTTCATCACCTGCTCGCCCTGGACGGTCTCCAGGTGGATGTCGAAGCCCCACAGGCGGTGCAGGTGCTTGAGCACTTCATCGGTAGAATCGCCCAGCGGTTTGCGGTTGTGTTGCTGGTGACGCAAGGTCAGCGAGCGGTCGCCGCGGCGGTCAACGCTCCAGATCTGCACGTTCGGTTCGCGGTTGCCCAGGTTGTACTGCGCCGCCAGTAGTTCGCGAATGGTCCGGTAGCCGGCCTCGTCGTGGATGGCAGGTACATACAGGTCGTCGCGCTGGTCGTCATCGAGGATGCTGAACAGCTTCAGATCGCGAATGACCTTCGGCGACAGGTACTGCAGGATGAAGCTCTCGTCCTTGAAGCTGCTCATTGCGAACTTGATGGTAGAAAGCCAGTCGCTGCCGGCAATGTCGGGGAACCAGCGCCGATCTTCTTCGGTCGGGTTTTCGCACATGCGGCGGATGTCGGTATACATCGCAAAGCCCAGTGCGTAGGGGTTGATGCCGTTGTAGTAGGGGCTGTCGAAGCCGGGCTGGAATACCACGCTGGTGTGCGACTGCAGGAACTCCATCATGAAGCCTTCGGTGATCAGCCCCTCGTCGTACAGGTCGTTCATCAGCGTGTAGTGCCAGAATGTCGCCCAGCCTTCGTTCATCACCTGGGTCTGGCGCTGCGGGTAGAAATACTGGGCGATCTTGCGCACGATGCGCACCACTTCACGCTGCCAGGGCTCCAGCAGCGGGGCGTTCTTCTCGATGAAATACAGGATGTTTTCCTGCGGTTCGGCGGGGAAGCGCGCATCATCTCGGTCGTTACCCTTGTCAGCGCTTTTCGGAATGGTCCGCCAAAGGTCATTGATCTGCCGCTGCAGGTGCTCCTCGCGCTCCTTCTGCCGCCGCCGCTCCTCTTCGGCGGAAATCGGATAAGGCCGCTTGTAGCGGTCGACGCCGTAGTTCATCAGGGCGTGGCAGGAGTCGATCAGATCTTCTACGGCATCGATGCCATGGCGCTCTTCGCACTGGGCGATGTACTGCTTGGCGAACACCAGGTAGTCGATGATCGAACTGGCGTCGGTCCAGGTGCGGAACAGGTAGTTACCCTTGAAGAAACTGTTATGGCCGTAGCAGGCGTGGGCGATCACCAGTGCCTGCATGCACATGGTGTTTTCTTCCATCAGGTAGGCGATGCACGGGTCGGAGTTGATCACGATCTCGTAGGCCAGGCCCATCTGCCCACGGCTGTAGGATTTCTCCGTGCTGAGAAACTGCTTGCCGTAGGACCAGTGGTGATAACCCAGCGGCATGCCGACCGAGGCGTAGGCGTCCATCATCTGCTCGGCGGTAATGACCTCGATCTGGTTGGGGTAGGTGTCCAGGGCGTAACGCTCGGCCAGGCGGCTGATTTCCCGGTCGTAGGTCTGGATCAGTTCGAACGTCCACTCGGACCCGGTGGAAATAGGTTGGCGTCTCTGTGCTCTGGCGGTCATGTGGCTAACCTGCGCTGGAAGAGTTCACGGAAGACCGGGTAGATATCGCCGGCCGATACCAACTGCTGCTGGGCGAACGTGTCGGGGAAGGCTTCGCCGATGCGCTCGTATTCGTACCACAGCGCCTGGTGTTCACGCGGGGTGATTTCAACGTAAGTGTAGTACTGCACATGCGGCATGATCTGCTTGGCCAGGATGTCGCGGCAGATCGGCGAGTCGTCGTTCCAGTTGTCGCCGTCGGAGGCCTGGGCGGCGTAGATGTTCCAGTCGCTGGCCGGGTAGCGTTCGGCCATGACCTCCTGCATCAGCTTCAGCGCGCTGGAAACGATGGTGCCGCCGGTTTCCCGCGAATAGAAGAATTCTTCCTCGTCGACTTCACGAGCGCTGGTGTGGTGGCGGATGAACACCACTTCGATGCGGTCGTAGTTACGCTTGAGGAACAGGTACAGCAGGATGAAGAAACGCTTGGCGATGTCCTTGGTGGCCTGGGTCATCGAGCCGGACACGTCCATCAGGCAGAACATCACAGCCTTGGAGCTGGGGTTGGGCTGCTTGACCAGCAGGTTGTACTTGAGGTCGAAGGTGTCGAGGAAGGGCAGGCGGTTGATGCGTGCCTTCAGGCGTTCGATCTCGTGCTCGACTTCCTGGATATCGGTGAAGTTGTCCGGTTCCTCGACCTTCAGGCGGGCGAGTTCCTTTTGCGCTTCGCGCAGTAATGCGCGGCTGCTGCCGGTCAGGGCGATACGCCGGGCATGGGCCGAACGCAGTGTGCGCACGATGTTGATGCGTGACGGGTTGCCTTCGTTGGCGATACCGGCGCGCACGGTCTTGAAAGTGTCGGCCCCGGTCAGGTGACGCTTGACCAGGTTGGGTAGCTCGAGGTCCTCGAACATGAACTCGAGGAATTCTTCCTGGGTGATCTGGAAGACGAAGTCGTCCATGCCCTCGCCGGAGTTGCCGGCCTTGCCGCGGCCGCTGCCACCGCCGCCGCCTTGTGGCCTTGGGATGTGTTCACCGGCAGTGAATTCCTTGTTGCCTGGATGCACGATGGTCTGCTTGCCCCCGCGACCATGGTGCAGCACCGGTTCGTCGATGTCGCGCCCCGGAATGCTGATCTGCTCGCCATGTTCCATGTCCATGATGGAACGGCGGCTCACCGCCTCTTCGACGGCTTTCTTGATGTGTTCGCGGTACCGCCGCAGGAAGCGCTGGCGGTTCACCGTGCTCTTGTTCTTGCCGTTCAGGCGTCGATCTATAACGTAGCTCATGGTCCCTCCGGTAGCTGGGAACAGCTGCACGCTTCAAGCTACGAGCTGCTGCACATAAAGGCAGCAAAGCAGCTGCCGCCGCCCAGGGCTGGCATAGCAGCCCTGGGCGCGCGGTGGGTAGCTTGTCGCTTTATTGCGATTTCCTGACCCGCAGGTACCATTCCGACAGCAGACGAACCTGTTTGTCGGTGTAGCCACGCTCCACCATACGCGTGACGAAGTCGTTGTGTTTCTGTTGGTCCTCCTTGCTTGCCTTGGCGTTGAAGCTGATGACCGGCAGCAGGTCTTCGGTGTTGGAGAACATTTTCTTCTCGATCACCACCCGCAGCTTTTCGTAGCTCAGCCAGCTCGGGTTCTTGCCGTTGTTGTTGGCACGGGCACGCAGCACGAAGTTGACGATTTCGTTGCGGAAATCTTTCGGGTTGCTGATGCCGGCCGGCTTCTCGATCTTCTCCAGTTCTTCGTTGAGGGCGATACGGTTGAGGATTTCGCCGGTTTCCGGGTCGCGGTATTCCTGGTCCTGGATCCAGAAGTCTGCGTACAGCACGTAGCGGTCGAAGATGTTCTGGCCGTATTCGCTGTAAGACTCCAGGTAGGCGGTCTGGATCTCCTTGCCGATGAACTCGATGTAGCGCGGGGCCAGGTACTCCTTCAGGTAGCGCAGGTAGCGTTCGCGCACCTCGGCCGGGAACTGTTCCTGCTCGATCTGCTGCTCCAGCACATACAGCAGGTGCACTGGGTTGGCGGCCACTTCATGTGGGTCGAAGTTGAACACCTTGGAGAGGATCTTGAATGCGAAGCGGGTCGATAGGCCGTTCATGCCTTCGTCGACGCCGGCCGCATCGCGGTACTCCTGGATCGACTTGGCCTTCGGATCGGTGTCCTTGAGGTTCTCCCCGTCGTACACCCGCATCTTCGAGTAGATGTTGGAGTTTTCCGGCTCTTTCAGGCGCGACAGCACGGTGAACTGGGCGAGCATTTTCAGCGTGTCTGGCGCGCAGTGCGCCTTGGCCAGCGAGCTGTTGATCAGCAGCTTGTCGTAGATCTTGATTTCGTCGCTGACGCGCAGGCAGTACGGCACCTTGACGATGTAGATCCGGTCGATGAACGCCTCGTTGTTCTTGTTGTTACGGAAGGTGTGCCACTCCGATTCGTTGGAGTGGGCCAGCAGAATCCCGGAGTAGGGGATGGCGCCGAGGCCTTCGGTACTGTTGTAGTTGCCTTCCTGGGTGGCGGTAAGCAACGGGTGCAGGACCTTGATCGGGGCCTTGAACATCTCGACGAATTCCATCAGGCCCTGGTTGGCCCGGCACAGCGCGCCCGAATAGGCATATGCGTCGGCGTCGTTCTGCGGGAATTCCTCGAGCTTGCGGATATCGACCTTGCCGACCAGGGCCGAGATGTCCTGGTTGTTCTCGTCGCCAGGTTCGGTCTTGGCGATGGCGATCTGGTTGAGGATCGACGGGTACAGCTTCACCACCTTGAACTTGCTGATGTCGCCGCCGAACTCCTGCAGGCGCTTGGTGGCCCAAGGCGACATGATGGTGTTCAGGTAGCGCCGCGAGATGCCGTACTCTTCCTCGAGAATGGCCCCGTCTTCGGTGGCATTGAACAGGCCCAATGGCGACTCGAATACTGGCGAGCCCTTGATGGCGTAGAACGGTACCTTTTCCATCAGCTGCTTGAGTTTTTCGGCCAGCGACGACTTGCCGCCGCCCACCGGGCCCAGCAGATAGAGGATCTGTTTCTTCTCCTCCAGGCCTTGGGCGGCGTGGCGGAAGTAGGACACGATCTGGTCGATGCACTCTTCCATGCCATGGAAGTCGGCAAAGGCCGGATAGCGGCGGATAACCTTGTTGGAGAAGATTCGCGACAGTCTGGAGTTGGTTGAGGTGTCGATCAGCTCCGGCTCACCGATGGCCAGCAACAGCCGTTCGGCCGCCGATGCGTAGGCACTGCGATCCTCTTTGCACAGCTCGAGGTACTCCTGCAGCGAGAGTTCTTCCTGGCGCGTAGACTCGAAACGTTGTTGGAAGTGGCTAAAAATACTCATGACGTCACCTCGCTCGATACGTGGAGACGACGCCGGATCAGTCAGCTGATGCTGGCATGCAACCGGGGCTGCCGATTGCTGTATACCCCCCAGAACACCCTGTAACGCTACCGATGACCCGCACGCCGGTGTACCGGCTCTCCCCTTTTTCTGGATGGCCTGCGCTTAAGAATAGTTGGTTATCCGCAAGGTCAAGGGCGAGGGGCGGAGAAGTTGCGAACGACCGTTCGTCAGATAAGCCGCAAGCCCGCATGGGGCGCGGGCTGCAGTAAAAATGAAAAAATTATTCGGCAGTGCCCTGGGCAGTTTCGGCCGGGTAGGTGGCGCGCCACAGCTCAAAGCCGCCGTCGACGCTGTATACGTCCGAGAAACCCTGGTTCACCAGATAGGCCGCAGCGCTCTGGCTGGAATTGCCGTGGTAGCACACCACCAGGGTTGGGGCGTCGAGGTCGGCATTGCGGATGAACTCGGCGACAGAATGGTTATCCAGATGCTTGGCGCCAGTGATGTGGCCGGCGGCATAGGCCTGCGGGTCGCGAATGTCGACGACTACCGCACCTTGCGCGCGAAGGGCCAGGGCCTGTTCGGGAGGGATGCGCTTGAATTCGCTCATGGGTACGGCTTCCTTCAGGATTGATCGTTCAGTGTAGGCGTTTGGGCGGGGAGGCGTAAGTTGCCGTCGTCGCTGCAGTCACAGCGGTAATATTCGCCGCTGTCGACGTTGTACAGGGTCATGGCACCGCCCCACACGCAACCGGTGTCCAGGGCGATGATGCCGGGCTCGTTGACCTGCCCCTGAAGGGCGGCCCAGTGGCCGAAAATAATCTTCACGTGGCGCGAGCGGCGGCCTTTGTGTGCGTACCAGGGCTTGTAGCCTTTGGGGGCGGTATCCAGGCCTTCCTTGCTCTTGAGGTCGAGCTTGCCCTCGGCGGTGCAGAAGCGCATGCGCGTGAGGCAGTTGGTGATGACCCGCAGGCGTTCGATGCCGGTGAGGCTTTTGCTCCACTTGTTCGGCTCGTTGCCGTACATGCCGTCAAGGTACAGTTTCAGGCGCTCTTCGTCGCGCAGCACTTCCTCGACCTCGGCGGCCAACTCCAGGGCTTTGCCCAAGGTCCATTGCGGTGGAATGCCGGCGTGAACCAGCGCAATGCCACGGGGTTCGTCGTAATGCAGCAGCTTTTGCTGGCGTAGCCAGTCGAACAGCTGATCGGCGTCCGGTGCTTCGATGATCTCGCGCAGTGTGTCGCTTTTCTTCAGGCGTTCGACGTTGTGCCAGGCGGCCAGCAGGTGCAGGTCATGGTTGCCCAGCACGCACACCAGCGACTGGCGGATCGAATAAAGGAAGCGCAGGGTTTCCAGTGACTCGGGGCCGCGGTTGACCAGGTCGCCGACCAGCCACAGGCGGTCGACGGCGGGGTTGAAATTGACCCGTTCGAGCAGGCACTTGAGTGGCTGCAGGCAGCCCTGCAGATCACCGACGGCGTAGGTAGCCATCAGTGCAGCGCCCCGGGCACCGCCAGGCGGAAGGGGGCGATCTCGGCATCGAAGCGTTTGCCGTCTTCGGCGAACATCTGGTAGCTGCCCTGCATGGTGCCCACGCGGGTGCTGATTACCGCGCCGCTGCTGTAGGTGTGGCTCTGGCCCGGGTCGATATTGGGCTGCTGGCCGACCACACCGGCGCCACGCACTTCCTCGACCTCGCCGTCACCGTTGGTGATCAGCCAGTGGCGCGACAGCAGCTTGGCCTTCAGCGAGCCATTGTTCTGCACGGTGATGGTGTAGGCGAAAGCGAAACGACTGTTTTCGGGGTCGGATTGTTCTTTGAGGTAGCGGGTCACGACGCTGACGTCGATTTTATAGCGAGGGTCGGACATGCAAGGGCCTTGGGCAAACTGACGCAATAATGCAGTCTAGGCCATTGAGAGGGGGAAGGGCCAGCGGTGAGGGGCTTGGGGATTTGTGTGGTCTGTCCCGGCCCTTTCGCGGGTAAACCCGCTCCTACAAGGTACTACGCAGATTTTGAGGGCTGCAGTACCTGTGGGAGCGGGTTTACCCGCGAAGAGGACGGTACACGCGATATCAGGCTTGCTGATCGGCCAACTGGTCAGCCAGGCGCACGAAGGCGGCCAGATCCAGCTGTTCAGGGCGCAGGCTGCCATCCACGCCGGCAGCTTCGATGGCCGCACTGTCGAGCAGGCCTTTCATGGTGTTGCGCAGGGTCTTGCGACGCTGGTTGAAGGCTTCGCGTACCACCTGCTCCAACAGCTTTGCGTCCTTGGCCGGGTGTGGCAGCACTTCGTGCGGCACCAGGCGGACGATGGCCGAGTCCACTTTCGGCGGCGGGTTGAAGGCGCCCGGGCCAACGTTGAACAGGTGCTCGACCCGGCAGTGGTACTGCACCATGATCGACAGACGCCCCCAGTCACCACCGCCAGGGCCGGCGGCCATGCGCTCGACCACTTCCTTCTGCAGCATGAAGTGCATGTCGCGGATCAACCCGGCATGGCTGAGCAGGTGGAAGATCAGTGGGGTGGAAATGTTGTAGGGCAGGTTGCCCACCACCTTGAGGCTGCGCGGTGGCACGCCTAGCTGGTTGAAGTCGAACTTCAAGGCGTCGCCCTGGTGCAGGCGGAAATTGCTGCGGTCGGCGAACTTGTGCTGCAGGATCGGCACCAGGTCCTTGTCCAGTTCCACCACGTCCAGTTGTGCCCCGCTGCCGAGCAGGCCTTCGGTCAGGGCGCCCTGGCCGGGGCCGATTTCCAGCAGATGTTCGCCGGCCTTGGCGTTGATGGCCCGCAGGATGCGGTCGATGATGCCGGCGTCGTGCAGGAAGTTCTGGCCGAAGCGCTTGCGCGCCCGGTGTTGGTATTGCTCGTTCATGGTCGGTTCTCGGCCATCTGGTAGGCGGTTTCCAGCGCGACGCGCAGGCTGCCGGTGTCGACCTTGCCGGTGCCGGCCAGGTCCAGGGCTGTGCCGTGGTCGACCGACGTGCGGATGATCGGCAGGCCCAGGGTCACGTTGACCGCAGCGCCGAAGCCTTTGTACTTGAGTACAGGCAGGCCCTGGTCGTGGTACATCGCCAGCACCGCGTCGCAGTGCTCCAGATATTTGGGGGTAAACAGGGTATCGGCCGGCAGCGGCCCGCGCAGGTCCATACCTTCGGTGCGCAGGCGGGCCAAGGTCGGCTCGATGATGTCGATTTCCTCGCGGCCCAGGTGGCCGCCCTCGCCCGCGTGCGGGTTGAGGCCGCACACCAGGATACGCGGGTTGGCAATGCCGAACTTGTCGCGCATGTCGGCATGCAGGATACGGGTTACACGCTCGACGCGCTCGGCAGTGATGGCGTCGGCAATGTCGCGCAGCGGCAGGTGCGTGGTCACCAGGGCCACGCGCAGGCCACGGGTGGCCAGCATCATCACCACTTGCGCGGTGTGGGTCAGCTCGGCAAGGAATTCGGTATGCCCGGAGAAGGCGATACCGCTTTCGTTGATTACGCCCTTGTGTACAGGGGCGGTGATCATCCCGGCGAAATGCCCTTCCAGGCAGCCTTGCCCGGCACGGGTCAGGGTTTCCAGCACGAACGCGGCATTGGCCTTGTCGAGCTGGCCCGGCACCACCGGGGCCGCCAGGGGGGTATCCCAGACGTAAAGGCTACCCGCTGGCGCCGGCTGCTCGGGCCATAGCCCCGGCGCTACCGGCAGCAGGTTGACGGCCAGCCCCAGCTGCGTGGCCCGCTCGGCGAGCAGGTCACGGCTGGTGATGGCGATCAGGGGATGGGGCTGGGCGTCTGCGGCGAGCAGCAGGCACAGGTCAGGGCCTATGCCGGCCGGCTCGCCGGGGGTGACGGCGAAGCGCAGGGGCTTCACTGGGCGGCCTGGTCAGCGCCAGGCAGCTTGATTTCAACGTAGGCCTCGTCGCGGATCTGGCGCAGCCAGGTCTGCAGCTCTTCGTCGTACTTGCGGTTGCGCAGTACGTTCATGGCCTGTTGCTCACGAGCCTGCTCGGTGCTGTCGGTGGCGCGACGGCCCAGCACTTCCAGGACATGCCAGCCGTACTGGGTCTTGAACGGACGAGTGACCTCGCCTTGGGCGGCGTTGGCCATCTGCTCGCGGAACTCCGGTACCAGGCTGTTCGGGTCAACCCAGTTGAGGTCGCCGCCGTTGAGCGCCGAACCCGGGTCTTCCGAGAAGCTCTTGGCCAGCTCGCCGAAGTCTTCGCCGTTCTTGATGCGCTCGTACAGGCGTTCGGCCAGTTGCTCGGTGGCCGCCTCGCTGCGGATCTCGCTCGGCTTGATCAGGATGTGGCGAACGTGCACTTCGTCACGCAGCACGTTCTCGCTGCCGCCGCGCTTCTCCTCGAGCTTGAGGATGATGAAGCCGTTGGGGATGCGGATAGGCTGGGTAATTTCGCCAACCGGCATGCTGCTGAGCATCTTGGCGAAGTCTGGTGGCAGCTGGCCGGCTTTACGCCAGCCCATCTCGCCGCCTTCCAGGGCGTTTTCGCTGGCGGAGCGGGCAATGGCCATCTGGCCGAAGTCCGCGCCCTGCTTGAGCTGCTGGTACACATCGCCAACCTGGCGCGCGGCGGCCTGGATGGCTTCCGAGTTGGCCGCTTCCGGGGTCGGGATCAGGATGTTGGCCAGGCGGTACTCTTCCGACATCTGCATCTTGCCAAGGTCGGAGTTGAGGAAGTTCTTCACTTCCTGCTCGGAGACCTGGATACGCTCGGCCACGCGGCGCTGGCGCACGCGGCTGATGATCATCTCGCGCTTGACCTGCTCACGGGCGTCGTCGAACGACATGCCGTCACGAGCCAGGGCGGCGCGGAACTGGTCCAGCGACATGCCATTGCGCTGGGCAATGGTGCCCATGGCCTGGTTCAGCTCTTCGTCGGTGATGCGGATGCCGGAGCGCTCGCCGATCTGCAACTGCAGGTTCTCGACGATCAGGCGTTCCAGCACCTGCTGATCCAGCGCACCGGCAGGCGGCATGCCGCCGCCACGCTTGGCGATGGTTTGCTGGACCTCGCGGACACGCTGGTCCAACTGGCTTTGCATGACCACGTCGTTGTCGACGATGGCCACCACGCGATCAAGAGGTTGTACCGCGGCATGCACCGCGCCACTCAGCAATGCAACGCCCAGCAACGCCGGGCGCAGTCGATCAATAAGCTTGGTCTTCACGTTCACGATAACCTTGAATGCCTTGGTCGAGGAAAGATTCGACCTTGTTGCCGACTACACCACCGAGGCCTTTCAGCACGATCTGAAGGAAGATGCCGTGGTCGCCTTTTTCGTTCGCCGGGAGGGCTTGGCTGAAGTCGTCGTAGTCGATCCAGTAACGGTTGATCAGACGCAGCTTCCAGCAGCAGTTGTCGTACTCGAAACCGCCCATGGCTTCCAGGGTGCGATTGCGGTTGTAGTCATGCTGCCAGCGAGCGATGACGCTCCACTGCGGAACGATCGGCCAGATGACCGAGAAGTCATGCTGCTGGATCTTGTAGTAGTCCTTGATGTAGTTCTCGCTGCCTGGGACGCCGTAGTCGCCACCGCCCACTTTCCAGGTACCGGTCGTGGAGTCGTAGGAGATGGTGTCGTTACGGTAGCGATAACCGAGGTTGACCACTTTGTTCGGATTGTCTTCAGGCTGGTAATGGAACATCGCGCTGCCCGAGCGGGTGCTGCGGCTGTCCGGGTCCCAGTTGAAGTCCGAATTGAAGCGCCAGTCGCGGTTGAAGAAGTAGTTGTACACCAGCGCATACGGAGATACATCGGACTGCGAGTCGCTGCGGGTACGGTAATCGATACCAGGGAGCTGAACTTTGCGGTCCTTGAAATAGAAAGCCTGACCGATGCTGAAGTTCTGGCGTTCGAAACCGTTTTCTTCGATCCAGCGGGTGGTCACGCCCAGCGACAGCTTGTTCTCGTCACCAATGCGGTCGGTGCCGCTGAAGCGGTTGTCGCGGAATAGCGAATCGTAGCTGAACAGGGTTTCACCCGAGTCGAACAGCGGGATGTCCTTCTGGTCCTTGTACGGGACGTAGAGGTAGTACATACGCGGTTCGAGGGTTTGCTTGTAGTTGGTGCCGAACAGCGAAGTTTTGCGGTCGAAATACAGGCCGCTGTCCACGCTGAAGATCGGTACGTCGCGGTTCAGCGAGCTGTTGTAGCTGCCGTACGCTGGGTTGGCCGATTGCGCGATAGCCTGGGTTTTACCCTGGCTGTCCAAGTCCAGATCGTAGTGGGTATACGCATACTTCAGCTTGGGGGTCAGGAAGCCGTAGCTGGCTTCCATCGGCAGGCTGATCGATGGAGCGACGTTGAAACGGTTGCCGTTGGCGCGGGCGATGCCGCTGACGTTCTGGTCCAGGCGGCGACCAGGCGCACCCGCCGAAGTGTCGGGAAGGCCATCTTCGTTCAATACAAAGTCGTCTTTCAGGTCACGATCGAAACGGACTGCCTCGGTTTCGTAAGCAATATTGAGCCCACCTGGCTCGTACGGCAGCTTGCCATTGAAGGTAATCTGCGGCAGGCGATCATACGGGGTGATCTTCGAGATGGTCGCCATTTCGTAGGCATGCACATTCAACCGCGCGGTGTAGCTGTCACCACGGTAGGTCAGTGCACCCTGCTGGTTCAGCAGGTCCTGGGTTTCAATACCGATCTGGTCGGATTCCAGGTCCTGGAAGTAGAACGGGTCGCTGATGTCGGTGTAGTCCACCTCGGTCATCAGGCGCTCGTCCAGCCCGCCCTTGTGCTGCCAGTTGACCATCCAGCGCTGCTCTTTGTAGTCAGTCTGGTCTTTGCGGTCGTCGTTCTTGTCGTTGAGGTACGCGCCACCGAACTGGCCTTCGCTGGAAGGCGTCAGGTAGCGGAACTCGCCTTCCATCAGCAGGCCGCGCTTGGTCATGTAGCGCGGGTACAACGTGGCATCGTAGTTCGGCGCCAGGTTGAAGTAGTAAGGCGTGACCAGCATGAAGCCGGTATCGCTGGTGCTGCTGAACGATGGCGGCAGGAAGCCGGACTGGCGACGGTCGTCGATCGGGAAGTAGATGTACGGTGTGTAGAACACCGGGAAATCCTTGACCCGCAGCGTAACGTTGGTCGCGGTACCGAAACCGGTGGCCGGGTTCAGGGTGATGTTGTTGCCCTTCAGCTGCCAGGCGTTGCTGCCCGGTTCGCAGGTGGTGTACGTACCGTCCTTGAGACGAATGATGGCGTTCTCGCCACGCTTGGCGTACAGGGCACTGCCGCGGATGTGCGACTTGTGCATCACGTATTCGGCGTTGTCGACCTGGGCCTCGCCCGTGTCGAGCTGGATCTGTGCCTCGTCACCGACCACCAGCGAACCGTTGTCACGGATCTTGACGTTGCCCTTGAGCTCGCCACGGTTTTCGGTCTGGTAGAGGTTGGCCTCGTCGGCCTCGGCCTGCATGCTGCCCTGGCGCATCACCACGTCACCGGCGAGGGTAGCGATCTGCTGCTCTTGCTGGTACTTGGATACCTTGGCGTTGATGTAGGTCGGCGACTCGTCCTTCGGCGTGGTGTCGGCCATGCCAGGGCGGGTTGGCTCGATGTAGGCGCCACCGCAGTACGGGCCGGTTTCGGCCAGCTGTGCGGCAGTGAGCTTTTCACGCGGAACCCAGTCCAGGTGGCTGTAGTCTTCGCTACGCGACTTCAGGCCACGGCCCTTGGCCTCGGTGACCAGCATCGGCCGGTCCGCGGTTTCGCCTTCGCTCGCGGCTTCGGTGCCGGTGCTGACTGCAGCACCCTCGTGCACCGGGCGCGGCGGCAGGTTGTTGGTTGGGGTCTTGGGCTTGCAGTCCCAACCACCGGAGGCGGACACTTGGCAGTCGAACTGTTCGGCTGCCACCACGTAAGACGTGGCCAGAGGTTGCAGGGCCAGCAGACCGCCGGTTACCAGCAACGGAAACTTTCTACGAAACGCGGGGGATTTCAATGCCATCTTATTAGTCCGGGCTTCCTGCGTGCCATCTGCCCGCGTGTGGGGCCGCACGCCTCTCGATGGTCTGAAAAAGATGCTGGATAATAAAGCATGACCCGCTTGACGGCTAGGGCCGTCGGAGACCCTTGTAATGCCTGAACACGATGTACGCCTGCAACAACTGACGGTCTGGCTCGATGAGCAGCTCAATGATCTTTTCCGGAAAAACGCCTGGGGCGACGTGCCTGCAGGCAGCTTGACCGCGGCCAGCAGCGACGCCAGCTTCCGCCGTTATTTCCGCTGGCAGGGTGCCGGCCACAGCTTCGTGATCATGGATGCACCACCTCCACAGGAAAACTGCCGACCGTTCGTCGCCATCGACCACCTGCTGGCCAGCGCCGACGTGCACGTGCCGCTGATCCATGCCCAGGACCTGGAACGTGGCTTCTTGCTGCTGGGTGACCTGGGCCATCAGACATACCTTGATATCATTGATGCGGACAACGCCGACGGCCTGTTCGCCGATGCCATCGACGCGCTGCTGGCGTTCCAGCGCCTGCCGATGGACGCGCCGTTGCCCAGCTACGACGATGCGCTGTTGCGCCGTGAAGTCGAGTTGTTCCCGGAGTGGTACGTGGGTCGTGAGCTTGGCCTGGCCTTCAGCGATGCCCAGAAAGCCACCTGGCAACGAATCAGCCAGCTGCTGATCGACAGCGCACTGGCCCAGCCCAAGGTGCTGGTGCACCGCGACTACATGCCGCGCAACCTCATGCAGAGCACGCCCAACCCCGGCGTGCTGGACTTCCAGGATGCCGTGTATGGCCCGGTCACCTACGACATCACCTGCCTGTTCAAGGACGCGTTTCTCAGCTGGCCGCAGGCGCGGGTCGAAGGCTGGCTGCGCGACTACTGGCAGAAGGCGCAGGCTGCCGGCATCCCGGTGCAGGCCGACTTCGAGGCGTTCCAGCGTGCCAGCGACCTGATGGGTGTGCAGCGCCACCTGAAGGTGATCGGTATTTTCGCCCGTATCTGCCACCGTGACGGCAAACCCCGTTACCTGGGCGACGTACCGCGCTTCTTCGCCTATATAGAAGAAGTGATCAGCCGCCGGCCCGAATTGGCGGAGCTGGGTGAGCTGATTGCCGAGTTGCAGGCCGGAGCGCGTGCATGAAGGCAATGATCCTGGCAGCGGGCAAAGGCGAGCGCATGCGCCCGCTCACCCTGCACACCCCCAAACCGCTGGTCCCGGTCGCCGGTCAGCCATTGATCGAATACCACCTGCGGGCCCTGGCTGCGGCGGGCGTCACCGAGGTGGTGATCAACCATGCCTGGCTCGGCCAGCAGATCGAGGACCACCTGGGTGACGGCAGCCGTTTCGGCTTGAGCATCCGCTATTCGCCCGAAGGAGAGCCGCTGGAAACCGGCGGTGGCATCTTTAAGGCCCTGCCATTGCTGGGTGACGCGCCGTTCCTGCTGGTGAACGGCGATGTCTGGACCGACTATGACTTCGCGCGCCTGCAGGGCCCCGTGCAAGGTTTGGCCCATCTGGTACTGGTCGATAACCCTGGCCATCACGGCCGCGGCGACTTCCGCCTGGTGGGCGAGCGGGTGGTCGATGGTCACGATGCGCCCGGCACGCTGACCTTCAGTGGCCTGTCGGTGCTGCACCCGGCGCTGTTCGAAGGCTGCCAGCCTGGCGCCTTCAAGCTGGCGCCGTTGCTGCGTCAGGCCATGGCTGCGGGCCAGGTCAGTGGCGAGCACTACCAAGGGCACTGGGTTGATGTCGGTACGCTCGAACGCTTGGCCGAGGCCGAGCGCCTGATCGGCGAGCGTGCCTGACATGTGGTGGCCAAGCACGGTGATTGGTGTCGGTGCCGGCTTTGCCGTTGCCAGCATCCCCGGGGCCTTGCTCGGGGCGTTGCTCGGGCAGGCCATGGACCGTCGCCTGCGTTTGCAAGGCTGGGAGGACATGCGCGAACGCCTGGGTGGGCGCCCGGCGTTGCAGGACGACGAATTGCTGTTCGTGATGCTCGGGCGCCTGGCCAAGTGCGATGGCCGGGTGGGCGAGCAGCATATTCAGCAGGCACGCCAGGAGATGGTGCGCCTGGACCTGGCCGAAGAGGCTCGGCTGCGTGCTATTGCTGCGTTCAACCGCGGCAAGGCGGGCAAGGACCGGCTGGGTGGGCACCTGCGGCGCATTCGCCAGCAGCCGCATGCGGCCGAAGGTACCCTGCGTGCCTGTTGGCGCATGGTCTGGGCCGACGGCAAGATGGGCAACAAGGAGCGTGAACTGCTGCTGGACTGGGGGCAGAAACTGGGCCTGAGCCGGCGGCAGGTGCAGGCCATGTCGCTGGAGTACGAACCACGCAAGGCGGCGGGGCCGGAAGGGGTCGCCATGACATATGCGGCGGCGTTGCGCTTGCTGGCGGTCGAGGCGGATACCGATGACGACAAGGTCAAGCAGGCGTATCGTCGACTGGTCAGTCGGCATCACCCGGACAAGCTGGCGGGTACTGGTGCCAGTGAGTCGCAGGTGCGTGAAGCGACTGAACGGACCCGGGAGTTGCATCAGGCTTATGCCATGATCCGCAAGCGGCGGGGCCTTTAAAAAGCGGGGGCGCTTCGCACCCCTTTCGCGACACAAGGCCGCTCCCACAAGTACTGCGCAGCCCTCGGGTTTTGCGCGGCACCTGTGGGAGCGGCCTTGTGTCGCGAAAGGGCCGCAAAGCGGCCCCAGCATTCCTGGATCAATCCTGTGGATTCATCCACCCCCGCACCCGGCGGAACAGTTGCTCCTGCTCGTCCGCCTTGTTCCCCGGCATGGCAATCAGCGACAACTGCCGGTACTGGCTGTCCTTCTGCCGCTTGCTGGCCTGCAGGCGCTGTGCGGCTGCATTGCGGTCACTGCTGCGGGTGGCGTAGTAGATGTCGGCAGTCGGCACTTTCAAGGTCGGCGCCAGGCTTTCCAGGTCATGCTCCACCCGTGCTGGAGTCTGCGCGGCAACCATTACCAGTTTCTGCACCTGTGGTGGCCGTTTCTCGCTCAGGTAGCGGGCCGCCCAATATGCGCCGCTGCCATGGCCGATCAGCACGATGCTGCGGGCGTTGTGCTGCTGGGCAAAGGCCACCGCAGCATCCAGGCGGGCGAAAATGCGCTCGGCATCGGCTGGGTCGGTTTGTTCGCTGGCCTGTTTGGCGTCAGTGCTCTCTGCGGTGTCGGCATCGGCTGCGGTAGCCTGGGCGACGTTGGCATTGGCATCGGCCGGCATTTCCTTGGCCGGGGCGCTTTCGCCCTTGTCTGGCTCCGGCTCGGCAGCCGGCTTGGCCTCGACTCGCGCCTGCGGGCTGTCGGCGAGCAGGTCGGGCAGGCTGATGCTGAGGCTGTGCCAGCCGATATCGGGGAACTTCTGCCGCAGCGGGCCGACCGCATTCGGCCAGTCAGCCGTTTCGCCAGCCCCCGGGACGATGATGACCGCGCCTTGTGGATCGCTGTCGTTGGCCGGTTTCCACAAGGCCAGGAAGCTGTCGGCACCGGCCTGAAGGGTCTGCTGTTCGGCCTTGGGCACCAGCCGTTCAAGTGCTTGGGCATCCTCCTGGCTGCGTTCCAGCAGCGGCGGGCGAGGAGCTTGGGCAACGGGTGCCTCGGTGGTGGTGGATGGTTTTTCGGCATCGGCGGCCAGGGCGCCGAGTGGAAGGATCGAGGCCAGGCAGCACATTGCCAGCGTCGTGCGATAAAGTGTGGACATGAGTCAACCCGGGGCCAGAATGATACCGGCAGCCTAATGGTATTTGCCCGTGACGGCCATGCTGCATGGCCGCTTTGCCAAGACGAGCGTGTAGATGAAGCGAGTGCGTCGCCTGTTGGTTATCGGCTGCTTGTGGCTGCCCTTGATTGCATTAGCCAGACCGGAGGCGGGGCCCACGGTTGCCCTGGAACCTGCCCAGCAGCAATGGCTGGATACCCATCGCAGCCTGCGTGTCGGCCTGGTGTTGCAGGCGCCCTACGCTCAGTTCGACCGGCGTCTGCAGCAACTGTACGGTGCCAACGTGGAATTGGTGAGCAGCCTGGCGCAGGCGCTGCGTCTGGACCTTACCTGGCGCAACTTCGCCGACCAGGCCAGCCTCGAACATGCCCTCCAGGCCGGCGAAATCGACTTTGCCCCGGGGCTTACCCAGACCCCCGCCAGCCTGCGTCTGTGGCTGTTCAGCGACCCTTACATGCGCGTGCCGCAACTGGTGGTGGGGCCGCGCACCGGGACGATGGCCGTGGAACTGGAAACGCTCGGAGCCGAGCAGCGGGTGGCGGTGCGCATGCCCAGCCAGCTGGCGGACTACCTGCGCGGTAACTACAGCAACCTCAACCTGCAAGGGGTGCCCAACGAGCGCGAGGCCCTGCAATTGGTGGTGGGCGGCCAGGCCAGTTTCGCCGTGCTGGATGAAGCTCAGCTCAGCCGCCTGTCGCGCGAAAGCGAGTTCGGCGAGCTGGCTGTGGTCGGCGATATCGGCCTGCCACAACTGTTGCGCATCGGTTCGCGGCGCGACTGGCCGCTGCTGGCCGATGTGCTGGAGCGCGGCCTGCAGGCGCTGCCGGCCAAGGAACTTGAGCAACTGCACCAGCGTTGGCTGCAGCCAAAGTACCCACGCCTGAGCGAGTCGACAGGATTCTGGAAGAACCTGGCACTGCTGTTCGGCTTGCTGCTGTTGTGCGCGCTGGCCACCCTGGTGTGGCAGCGTCGGCAACAGCGCCAGCTGGAGCGCAGCCTGCTGGCCACGCGCGAAAGTCTTGTGGAGCGGCAAGTGCGCGAAGAAGCGTTGCGCCTGAGTCAGTTTGCCATCGACCAGAGCACGGTGGGCATCCTCTGGGTCAACTGGGACAGCCACGTACGCTACGCCAACCATGCCGCCGAGCGCATGCTGGGCTACGGCGAAGGCGCACTGCTGGAGCGGCCGCTTAGCGACTTTGAACCCAGCCTGACCATGGATCGCTGGCTGGAGCTGTGGAAGGGCGCACGTACCGGGGCGGGCGGTGTTGGTCAGTTCGAGACGCAGTGCCGCCGGGCTGACCACAGCCTGTTGCCGGTCGAGCTGTCGCTGAGTTTTCTGCGCTTTCGTGACTCCGAGTACCTGGTGGTGTACCTCGCCGATGTCACCGAGCGCTACCGCGCCCTGGCGGCCCTGCGCGAAAGCGAGGCGCGGCTCAAGGGCATTGCCGGCAACGTGCCGGGGCTGGTGTTCCGCCTGGAGCGCGACCCGGCCGAGGGCGACCTGGAATTCCCCTACATCAGCGAAGGCAGCGAGGCTTTGGTGGGCTATTCGCCCAGTGAGATCCAGGACCCGCAGATGGGCCTGCGCAACCTGGTGCACCCTGAGGACCGTGCCGATTACCACCGGGTGCAGGACCTGGCCCTGGCCAGCGACCAGGACTGGTCCTGGCAGGGGCGCATCCTCACCCGCCAGGGTGAACAGCGCTGGGCCGACATCAAAGCCAGTACCCGGCGCCTGGGTAACGGCCAGGTGGTATGGGACGGTGTGGTTTGGGACATCACGCAGGGCAAGCGGGCCGAGTTGGCGCTGGCCAGGTCCCAGGAGCAGCTGCGCGAACTGTCGGCCCACCTGGAAAGCGTGCGTGAGGAAGAAAAAGCCCGCATCGCCCGAGAAGTGCACGATGAACTGGGGCAGATGCTGACCGTGCTCAAGCTGGAAGTGTCGATGTGCGAGCTGGCCTTCGCCGAGCTGGACCCAAGGCTGAACGAGCGGCTGGCCAGCATGAAACGCCTGATCGCCCAGCTGTTCCAGCTGGTGCGCGACGTAGCCACTGCCTTGCGTCCTCCGATTCTCGATGCCGGCATCGCCTCGGCCATTGAATGGCAGGCGCGGCGCTTTGAAGCACGGACGCAGATCCCCTGCCTGGTGCAAGTACCGGAAAATCTGCCAGCATTGAGCGATGCCAAGGCCATCGGGCTGTTCCGTATCCTCCAGGAGGCGCTGACCAACGTGATGCGCCATGCCCAGGCGCATAGCGTGGAGATCGAACTGGTGCGTGAGCACGGGCAATTGCGCATGACCGTCAGCGATGACGGCCAGGGCTTTTGCCGCGACCAGCCTCGGCCCACCTCGTTCGGCCTGGTAGGGGTACGTGAGCGGGTGCTGATGCTGGGCGGCAGCATGGCGCTGGACAGTGAACCGGGCGAAGGCACCAGCCTGAGCGTGGCCATACCGTTGGAGTAGGAGAGCGATCGTGATTCGAGTGCTGGTGGCCGAAGACCACACCATTGTCCGTGAGGGCATCAAGCAGTTGATTGGCCTGGCCAAGGACATGCAGGTGGCGGGGGAGGCCGGTAACGGCGAGCAGTTGCTGGAAACCTTGCGCCACACCCCGTGCGAGGTGGTACTGCTGGATATCTCGATGCCGGGCGTGAATGGCCTGGAGGCGATTCCGCGAATCCGCGCGTTGCAGGACGCCCCGGCGATCCTGATGCTGTCGATGCACGATGAAGCGCAGATGGCGGCGCGGGCGCTGAAGGCCGGAGCGGCGGGCTATGCCACCAAGGACAGCGACCCAGCGTTGTTGCTGACCGCGATTCGCCGGGTTGCCGCTGGCGGGCGCTATATCGACCCGGCGCTGGCCGACCGCATGGTCTTCGAGGTGGGCCTGACCGAGTCGCGGCCGCTGCACACCCTGCTGTCGGAGCGAGAGTTTTCGGTGTTTGAACGCCTGGCCCAGGGCGCCAACGTCAACGATATCGCCCAGCAGTTGGCGCTGTCGAGCAAGACCATCAGCACCCACAAGGCGCGCCTGATGCAGAAGCTGAAAGTGAATTCGCTGGCTGAGCTGGTGAAGTACGCCATGGAGCACAAGCTGGTCTGATTGCGACATGCGCTTCCTGCGTCCTGTAGCGAATCCCTGTGGGAGCGGGTTTACCCGCGAAAGGGCCTGACCTGCCATCTGCGGTGCCTGGGCCGGCCTCTTCGCGGGTGAACCCGCTCCCACAGGGGCGTGCCGGAGGGCTGAGAGAAATATTCCAAACCCGCCATCTTTGTAGGGGAATCCCTACAACAAATCTTCCATCCGGATGATGGCATTCTCTCAGCACCCCCGATTTTCCGGCGCTTGCCGCTTGTCTAGTCTATGCCTACGCAGTCATCCAACAAGAAGGTGCAGGCATGAGCGAGGCGAAGTCGAACGCTGCAACCAGCGAAACGCTGGTCAGCTTCCGTGGTGTGCAGAAGAGCTACGACGGCGAGTCGCTGATCGTCAAAGACCTCAATCTGGATATTCGCAAGGGCGAGTTCCTTACCCTGCTTGGCCCGTCCGGCTCGGGCAAGACCACCAGCCTGATGATGCTGGCCGGCTTCGAAACCCCCACCGCTGGTGAAATCCAGCTGGCCGGGCGTTCGATCAACAACGTGCCGCCGCACAAGCGCGACATCGGCATGGTGTTCCAGAACTACGCGCTGTTCCCGCACATGACCGTGGCTGAGAACCTGGCGTTCCCGCTGACCGTGCGCAACCTGAGCAAGACCGACATCAGCGAGCGGGTAAAGCGGGTGCTGAACATGGTCCAGCTCGATGCCTTCGCCAAACGCTACCCCGGCCAGCTGTCCGGTGGCCAGCAACAGCGTGTGGCCCTGGCCCGGGCACTGGTGTTCGAGCCGCAGCTGGTTCTGATGGATGAACCGCTGGGCGCGCTGGACAAGCAGCTGCGCGAGCACATGCAGATGGAGATCAAGCATATCCACCAGCGCCTGGGCGTGACCGTGGTGTATGTGACCCACGACCAGGGCGAAGCGCTGACCATGTCCGACCGGGTGGCCGTGTTCCATCAGGGCGAAATCCAGCAGATCGCCGACCCGCGCACGCTGTACGAAGAACCCTGCAACACCTTCGTCGCCAACTTCATCGGCGAGAACAACCGCATCAACGGCACCTTGCTGGCCAGTGATGGCAAGCGCTGCCAGGTGCAGTTGCCGCGTGGCGAGCGGGTCGAGGCGCTGGCGGTGAATGTCGGCCAGGCCGGCGAGCCGGTGACCCTGTCGATCCGCCCGGAGCGCGTGCGCCTGAATGGCCACAGCGAAAGCTGTGTTAACCGTTTCTCGGGCCGGGTGGCGGAATTCATTTACCTGGGCGACCACGTGCGGGTGCGCCTGGAAGTTTGCGGCAAGGGCGACTTCTTCGTGAAACAGCCGATTGCCGAGCTCGACCCGGCCCTGGCCGTGGGCGATGTGGTACCGCTGGGCTGGGAGGTGGAGCACGCCCGCGCGCTCGATCCGATTGCCGAAGCCCATTGATGGATTGCTTCACCAACCCTGTACTGTGGAGAGAATAATAATGCGCAAGCAGTTGAAACTGACCGCCCTGGCCCTGGGGCTGTTCGCCGCTGGCCAGGCCATGGCCGCAGACCTGACTGTTGTCTCGTTTGGTGGTGCCAACAAGGCGGCCCAGGTGAAGGCGTTCTACGAACCGTGGGAGAAGGCCGGCAAGGGCAAGATCATCGCAGGCGAGTACAACGGCGAGATGGCCAAGGTCAAAGCCATGGTCGACACCAAGAGCGTTTCGTGGAACCTGGTGGAAGTGGAGTCGCCAGAGTTGGCCCGCGGCTGTGACGAGGGCATGTTCGAAGAACTCGACCCGGCCCTGTTCGGTAATGAGGCCGACTATGTGCCGGGTGCCATTCAGCCATGTGGCGTTGGCTTCTTCGTATGGTCCACGGTGCTGGCCTACAACGCCGACAAGCTGAAGACCGCACCGACCAGCTGGGCCGATTTCTGGGATACCAAGAAATTCCCGGGTAAGCGCGGCCTGCGCAAGGGCGCCAAGTACACCCTTGAATTCGCCTTGATGGCCGACGGTGTGGCACCGAAGGATGTGTACCAGGTGCTGGGCACCAAAGAGGGCGTGGACCGCGCCTTCAAGAAGCTCGACGAACTCAAGCCAAGCATCCAGTGGTGGGAAGCCGGCGCCCAGCCGCCGCAGTACCTGGCCTCGGGTGACGTGGTCATGAGCTCTGCCTACAACGGCCGCATCGCTGCGGTGCAGAAAGAGAGCAACCTGAAGGTGGTGTGGAACGGCGGCATCTACGACTTCGATGCCTGGGCCATCCCGAAAGGTGCCAAGGATGTCGAGGAAGCGAAGAAATTCATCGCCTTCAGCGTGCAGCCCGAGCAGCAGAAGACCTACTCCGAGAACATCGCCTATGGCCCGGCCAATTCCAAGGCCGTGAGCCTGTTGTCGGACGATGTGAAGAAGGACATGCCGACCACGCCTGAAAACATCGCCAACCAGGTGCAGATCGATGTGGCCTTCTGGGCCGACAACAGCGAGCAGCTGGAGCAGCGCTTCAACGCCTGGGCGGCGAAGAAGTAAACGACCAGTGTAGGGGGCCGCTTTGTGGCCCATCGCCGGCAAGCCAGCTCCCACAGGGGGCCGCTGCCCTGGAGCCAGCGCAGTATCTGTAGGAGCTGGCTTGCCTGCGATGGGCTGCGCAGCAGCCCCATTTTCAGTTCGTATCGCGGAGTTCGCCATGGCCATTGCAGTGCCCCTCAAAGAAGGCGCAGGTCCAAGTCTCAAGCAGCGCCTCAAGCATGCCGAGCGGGTCAACCGCTGGAAGGCGCAGGCGTTGATCGCGCCGCTGGCGCTGTTTCTCCTGCTGGTGTTCCTGGTGCCTATTGCGGCGCTGCTGTACAAGAGCGTCGGCAACCCGGAAGTGGTTGGCGGCTTGCCGCGCACCGTTGGCGTCATCACCCAGTGGGATGGCAAGAGCCTGCCGGGCGAGGACGTTTACAAGGCGTTGAGCCAGGATTTGGCCGAATCGCGCAAGAACCAGACCTTGGGCGACCTTTCCAAGCGCCTGAACATGGAGCTTGCCGGTTACCGCAGCCTGTTGGCAAAGACCGCGCGGGCGCTGCCGTTCAAGAGCGAACCCGCTTCGTATAAAGATGCCTTGCAGGCTCTCGACGAGCGTTGGGGCGACCCGGCCTACTGGCAGGCAATCCGCCGCAACACCAGTACGGTCACCTCTTTCTACCTGCTGGCTTCGCTCGACCACCGTATCGATGACCTTGGCGAACTGGCCAAGGCCACCCCGGACCAGGCCATTTACCTGGACATCTTCGCCCGCACCCTGTGGATGGGTGTGGTGATTACCGCAATCTGCCTGGTGCTGGCCTACCCGCTGGCGTACCTGCTGGCCAACCTGCCGACCCGGCAGAGCAACCTGCTGATGATTCTGGTGCTGCTGCCGTTCTGGACCTCGATCCTGGTGCGGGTGGCGGCGTGGATCGTGCTGCTGCAGTCGGGCGGCCTGATCAACAGCGCGCTGATGGCCATGGGCATCATCGACCAGCCGCTGGAACTGGTGTTCAACCGCACCGGCGTGTACATCTCGATGGTGCACATCCTGTTGCCTTTCATGATCCTGCCGCTGTACAGCGTGATGAAGGGCATTTCGCCGAGCTACATGCGTGCGGCGATCTCGCTGGGCTGCCACCCGTTCGCCAGTTTCTGGCGGGTCTACTTCCCGCAGACCTATGCCGGGGTTGGCGCTGGTTGCCTGCTGGTGTTCATTCTGGCCATCGGCTACTACATCACCCCGGCACTGCTGGGCAGCCCGAATGACCAGATGGTCAGCTACTTCGTGGCCTTCTACACCAACACCAGCATCAACTGGGGCATGGCCACCGCGCTTGGCGGGCTGTTGCTGCTGGCGACCGTGCTGTTGTACCTGATCTATAGCTGGCTGGTCGGCGCCAGCCGCCTGCGCCTGAGCTGAGGAGCCTTGTCATGCTGAGCCCTTACATGTCGCCCGTGGAGCGGGTGTGGTTCTACAGCCTGCGCATTCTTTGCGGCTTGATCCTGCTGTTCCTCATACTGCCGGTCCTGGTGATTGTGCCGCTGTCGTTCAACAGTGGCAGTTTCCTGGTGTACCCGCTGCAGGGCTTCTCGCTGCAGTGGTACCAGGACTTCTTCGGCTCGGCCGAGTGGATGCGGGCCTTGAAGAACAGCATCATCGTCGCCCCGGCAGCCACGGTGCTGGCCATGGTGTTCGGCACCCTGGCGGCCATCGGCCTGACCCGTGGCGACTTTCCGGGCAAGTCGCTGGTGATGGCGCTGGTGATTTCGCCGATGGTGGTGCCGGTGGTGATCATCGGTGTGGCCAGCTATCTGTTCTTTGCCCCGTTGGGCATGGGCAACAGTTTCACCTCGCTGATTCTGGTGCATGCGGTACTCGGCGTGCCGTTCGTGATCATTACCGTGTCGGCGACCTTGCAGGGCTTCAACTACAACCTGGTGCGTGCGGCAGCCAGCCTGGGCGCCTCGCCACTGCTGACTTTCCGCCGGGTAACCCTGCCGTTGATCGCGCCCGGGGTGATTTCGGGGGCGTTGTTCGCCTTTGCCACGTCGTTTGACGAAGTAGTGGTAACCCTGTTCCTGGCCGGGCCGGAACAGGCGACCCTGCCGCGGCAGATGTTCAGTGGCATTCGCGAGAACCTCAGCCCGACCATTGCCGCGGCGGCGACCTTGCTGATTGCCTTCTCGGTGGTGTTGCTGCTGACCCTGGAGTGGTTGCGTGGGCGTAGCGAGAAGCTGAGGACCCAGCAGCCTGGTTGAAGGTATGTTGCTTGTGCTGGCCTCTTCGCGGCTAAAGCCGCTCCCACAGGATTTGTGCACCTTTCGATGCCTGCGCGGTCCCTGTGGGAGCGGCTTTAGCCGCGAAGAGGCCGGTACAGGTTGATGCTAATCAGCCTTCATCCGCTTCCCTGGGTTACAATGCGCGCCACCGTGATTCTGCCAACAGGTGCGCCATGCAGCCCTACGCTATTGCCCCCTCCATTCTCTCTGCCGATTTCGCCCGTCTGGGCGAGGACGTCGACAAGGTATTGGCCGCGGGTGCCGACATCGTCCACTTCGATGTGATGGACAACCACTACGTCCCCAACCTGACCATCGGCCCGATGGTCTGCACCGCCCTGCGCAAGTACGGCGTCACCGCCCCGATCGACGTGCACCTGATGGTCAGCCCGGTCGACCGCATCATCGGCGACTTCATCGAAGCTGGTGCCACCTACATCACCTTCCACCCGGAAGCCTCGCAGCACATCGACCGTTCGCTGCAGCTGATCAAGGACGGTGGCTGCAAGGCCGGCCTAGTGTTCAACCCGGCCACCAGCCTGGATGCCCTGAAGTACGTGATGGACAAGATCGACATGGTGCTGCTGATGAGCGTCAACCCGGGCTTCGGCGGGCAGAAGTTCATCCCTGGCACCCTCGACAAGCTGCGCGAGGCGCGTGCGCTGATCGACGCCAGCGGCCGTGATATCCGCCTGGAAATCGACGGTGGCGTCAACGTCAACAACATCCGCGAAATCGCTGCCGCTGGCGCCGACACTTTCGTGGCCGGCTCGGCGATCTTCAATGCCCCGGACTACCAGGAAGTAATCGCCAGGATGCGCGCCGAACTGGCTCAGGCCCGCCCATGAGCGGCTTCGAGCAGCTGTTCCCCGGGACGCTGCCCAGGCTGGTGATGTTCGATCTGGACGGTACCCTGATCGATTCCGTGCCAGACCTGGCCGCCGCCGTGGACCGCATGCTGCTCGAACTGGGGCGCCCGCCTGCCGGCCTGGAGGCGGTTCGCCGCTGGGTGGGCAACGGTGCCCAGGTGCTGGTGCGCCGGGCGCTGGCCGGCGGCATCGACCACGCTGCCGTGGAAGATGCGCTGGCCGACCAGGCGCTGGCGCTGTTCATGGACGCCTATGCCGAAAGCCACGAACTGACCGTGGTCTACCCCGGTGTGCAGGACACCCTGCGCTGGCTGCGCAAGCAGGGCGTGGAGATGGCTCTGATCACCAACAAGCCCGAGCGCTTCGTTGGCCCGCTGCTGGACCAGATGAAGATCGGCAACTACTTCCGCTGGATCATCGGTGGCGACACCCTGCCGCAGAAAAAGCCCGACCCTGCGGCGTTGCTGTTCGTCATGCAGATGGCCGGTGTCACCCCGCAGCAGTCGCTGTTTGTCGGCGATTCACGCAGTGACGTGCTGGCGGCCAAGGCGGCTGGCGTGCAGTGCGTCGGCCTGACCTACGGCTACAACCATGGCCGGCCGATCCACGACGAATCCCCCAGCCTGGTGATCGACGACCTGCGTGCATTGCTGCCCGGTTGCGCAGACCCGGCCACTGGGATAACGTTGGCGGACCTTCAAGCCTCACAAGACAGAGAGTCCACCGTGGCGGTTACCGGCAAATTCTGGATGAAAGTCATCAAGGCCCTGGCCCGTTGGCGTTGGCGCGCCTGACTTCAGCCTGCCGGCGCGTGCCGGCCCGTCCGTTTGCCTGACCTATTGCTGCTTGCCACGAGGCTACCCATGACCCGCGAAGAATTCCTGCGCCTGGCCGCTGCCGGCTACAACCGCATTCCCCTGGCCTGCGAAACCCTGGCCGACTTTGACACGCCGCTGTCGATCTACCTGAAACTGGCCGACCAGCCCAACTCGTACCTGCTCGAATCGGTGCAGGGCGGCGAGAAATGGGGCCGTTACTCGATGATCGGCCTGCCGTCGCGCACCGTGATGCGTGTGCACGGCTACCACGTCAGCATCCTGCAGGATGGCGTGGAGGTGGAAAGCCACGATGTCGAAGACCCACTGGCCTTCGTTGAAACCTTCAAGGACCGTTACAAGGTTGCCGATATCCCTGGCCTGCCGCGCTTCAACGGCGGCCTGGTCGGTTACTTCGGCTACGACTGCGTGCGCTATGTGGAAAAGCGCCTGGGTGCCAGCCCCAACCCGGACCCGCTGGGTGTGCCGGATATCCTGCTGATGGTGTCCGATGCGGTGGTGGTGTTCGATAATCTGGCGGGCAAGATGCATGCGATCGTGCTGGTCGACCCGGCGGAAGAGCAGGCTTTCGAACAGGGCCAGGCACGCCTGCAAGGCCTGCTTGAAACCCTGCGTCAGCCGATCACTCCACGCCGTGGCCTGGACCTGAGTGGCCCGCAGGCTGCCGAGCCGGAATTCCGCTCCAGCTATACCCGCGAGGATTACGAGAACGCCGTCGGCCGCATCAAGGAATACATCCTGGCTGGTGACTGCATGCAGGTGGTGCCGTCGCAGCGCATGTCGATCGACTTCAAGGCGGCGCCTATCGACCTGTACCGCGCGCTGCGCTGCTTCAACCCGACGCCGTACATGTACTTCTTCAACTTTGGCGACTTCCATGTGGTCGGCAGCTCGCCCGAGGTGCTGGTACGCGTCGAGGACAACCTGGTCACCGTACGCCCGATTGCCGGCACCCGCCCGCGTGGTGCTACCGAAGAGGCTGACCGCGCGCTGGAAGACGACCTGCTGTCGGACGACAAGGAAATTGCCGAGCACCTGATGCTCATCGACCTGGGCCGTAACGACGTCGGGCGCGTGTCCTCGACCGGCAGCGTGCGCCTGACCGAGAAGATGGTGATCGAGCGTTACTCCAACGTGATGCACATTGTGTCCAACGTCACTGGCCAACTGCGCGAAGGGCTGACGGCGATGGACGCACTGCGGGCGATACTGCCGGCCGGTACGCTGTCGGGTGCGCCGAAAATTCGTGCGATGGAAATCATCGACGAGCTGGAACCGGTCAAACGTGGGGTTTACGGTGGTGCCGTCGGTTACTTCGCATGGAACGGCAACATGGATACCGCCATTGCCATCCGTACCGCGGTAATCAAGGACGGTGAGCTGCATGTGCAGGCCGGGGGCGGCATCGTTGCCGACTCGGTGCCGGCGCTGGAATGGGAAGAGACCATCAACAAGCGCCGAGCGATGTTCCGCGCGGTGGCGTTGGCTGAGCAAACTTCCGCCAAATAAGTTGATCGGGGCTGCGTTGCAGCCCTTCGCGGGCATGCCCGCTCCCACAGGGAAATCACATGCTGCAAGGCCTGTGCAATACCTGTGGGAGCGGGCGAGCCCGCGAAGGGCCGCAAAGCGGCCCCATCAATTCAAAAGTCGACGCTGATGCCCAAGCTCACTCCCTGCTGCGTCAATTCATCACTCTTGTGCCAGTTATAGTTGCCGCGCAAATGCACCCCCGCCACCACTTCATGGCTCACCCCCAGGCTCGCCCGGGTCAGGTCGCTGTGCGGCGTATACCCCGTCAGGGTGAAATCGTTCGCCGGCAGGCTGGTCAGGTGCATCGTCACATCCTGCTGGTCATCCTCGAACTCGTGCTCCTGCGCCACCTCGGCGAACAGCCGAGTACCTGGCAGCACCTGCACGCTACCCAGCAACCCCACGCCCAAACGGCGTGATGTACGTTCCTGGTCATCGAAACCCAGCGCCGTCGAGCGCCCGCTCTTCTCGTCATAGCCATCCACCTTCACCCGCGCATAGTCGGCGCTGATGAACGGCGCCAGCTGCCAGCTGCTGCTCTCGGCTGCCAGGTTGTAGCCCAGTCGCCCCGACATCGCCCAGGCCTCGCCATTGGTGTCGCCCTTTTCGCTGCGGTCGTTCACGCCAAGGGCGAAGGTGCGCTTGAGGTCGCTGTAGTCCAGGTGCCCGGCGGTCAGCGCCGCGTCGGCCCACCAGCGGTCCTGGCGGTATTGGGCGAAGGCGCTGGCAAGGTAGCTGTCCAGCTTGTAGTCCGAGTCCTGTGCGCCGGCTTCCAGCTTCTGCCGGTACACGCCGCCGGCCAGGCCCAGGCGCCATGCATCGTTCAGGCGGTAGCTGCCGCCCAGGGTCAGGTTGTAGCCACGGCCGTCGCCGCTGGCCGCGCTGCGCTGGCCGTCGAAGTCCAGGTCCTGTGCGCCGGTGGCAACGAAGGCCTGCCACTGGCCAACTGCCTGCCAGGGTGTCTGCCACTGGTTGCGCAGTTCGTCCTGGTGAGCGCGCAGGCTGGCGTGGGCCATTTCCGGGAGCAAGGTCAGTTCCCAGGGGGCGGCGATGATCGAATAGGCGTAGTCGGCAATCAGTTGCTGGCCGGCAATGGTCGGGTGCACCGAGTCGTTGAACAGCAGCTTGGTCGGGTCTGGCGTGGCGCCGTTGATGCCGTACACCGGATTTTCCACACAGCCTTCGCCGCTGTAGCAGGTGCCGACCAGATTCTGGCCGCTTGCCAGGCCGAACTGCTCGGGGCTGGCCAGCGCTTCGCTCAGCAGCACAGGGATGTTCAGCGGAATGATTTCGGCATCGATCTGCCCCAGTTGGCTGAGCAGCGACTGGTTGAACGCGCCGGATAGCAGCGACAGTGGGTTTTGTTGCGGCGTACCGCTGAAGTTCGGTGTTTGCCCGAGGTCGGGCAGCAGCCAGACCATGATGTAGCGGGCGCCGCCTTGCTGCAGGGCCTGGGCGCTGGCGGCCAGGCGGGCGCCGGCGGCCACGGCATCGGCCGGGCTGTTGACCAGGCCCTGCAGGAAGTCATTGCCGCCGCCAGTCAGGTAATATAACGCGTTGGGGTCGGCGCGCAGGCCGTTGGCCAGGTAGCCCGGTTTATCACGCAGTACCAGCCCGGCGCCGGGTCGCCCTGGCGGGATGACGGTTTCGGAGGTACTGGTAATCGAGTCCAGGATCTGCTGGGTGGTGTAGCCACCGACTGCCCAGTTGTTGCCGTCGGGAAGCCCCAGCACCGGATTGACCGGGGAGGTGGAGGGGCCAAGCTCGGTCGGGCTCACACCGAGCCGCCCGCCCAGGATCATCGGAGACACTGGCGCATAATTGCCATTGGCATCGCGGTTGGTGAAGCGCACCCCGCCAAACTGCCCGGCGTCGCTGAGGCTGTCGCCAAACACGATCATGCTGGAGTAGGGCGAGGGTGTCGCGAAGGCCTGGCTGCAGGCTAACGTCAATGAGGCGAGGGTAAAGCGCAATAACGGTGCTTTTCGCATCAGGGAACATCCTTTTCTTTGTTTTTATCAAGACAACCCCATCGACCTTAGCAAATCGCAGTGCATCCCTCCCAAGTCCATTCGTTTCCCCGTGTTTACAGGCATATTGCGCCCGTCGCCCCGGTAGGCTACTGTGCCGGAACGTATGAGCGAGACCTATCCTGTGTTGATCGTCAGCAAACTCTTGATGCGCGTTATCAAGGCCCACGCCCGTTGGCGTTGGCGCGCCTGACTTTATCCCCTGCCGGCCCGTCCGGCCCGCCCCCGTTTGCCTTCCTGACTACCGCCCCTGAATGGTCAAGCTGCGCCTTTGGCAGAAGCAGGAAGGTTCGAATTTTGAAGTCAGTAGATTCAAGAGGTTTAACCCGATGTTACTGATGATCGACAATTACGACTCATTCACTTACAACGTCGTTCAGTACCTTGGCGAGCTGGGTGCCGAGGTAAAGGTCATTCGCAATGACGAAATGACCATCGCCCAGATCGAAGCCCTCAACCCCGAGCGCATCGTCGTATCTCCAGGCCCGTGCACGCCGAGCGAGGCGGGCGTGTCCATCGAGGCCATCCTGCACTTTGCCGGCAAGCTGCCGATCCTTGGCGTATGCCTGGGCCACCAGTCCATCGGCCAGGCCTTTGGTGGTGATGTGGTACGTGCCCGCCAGGTGATGCACGGCAAGACCAGCCCGGTACATCACCGTGACCTGGGCGTGTTCGCCGGCCTCAACAACCCGTTGACCGTGACCCGTTACCACTCGCTGGTGGTAAAGCGCGAAACCTTGCCCGACTGCCTGGAAGTGACCGCCTGGACAGCCCATGCTGACGGTTCGGTCGACGAGATCATGGGCTTGCGCCACAAGACGCTGAATATCGAAGGGGTGCAGTTCCACCCCGAGTCGATCCTGACCGAACAGGGCCACGAACTGTTCGCCAACTTCCTCAAGCAGACCGGCGGCCGCCGCTAAGGATCGAACATGGATATCAAGAGTGCGTTGAGCCGTATCGTCGGTCAGCTGGACCTTTCTACCGAAGAAATGCGCGACGTCATGCGCCAGATCATGACCGGCCAGTGCAGCGAAGCGCAGATCGGCGCCTTCCTGATGGGCATGCGCATGAAGAGCGAAAGCATCGACGAGATCGTCGGTGCGGTGTCGGTGATGCGCGAGCTGGCCGACAAGGTCGAACTGCAGAGCCTCGATGGCGTGGTCGATATCGTCGGTACCGGCGGTGATGGCGCCAACATCTTCAACGTGTCCACCGCCTCGTCGTTCGTACTGGCGGCGGCAGGTTGCACCGTGGCAAAGCATGGCAACCGCGCGGTATCGGGCAAGAGCGGCAGTGCCGACCTGCTGGAGGCCGCCGGTATCTACCTGAACCTGACGCCCACCCAGGTGGCCCGCTGCATCGATAGCCTGGGCATCGGCTTCATGTTCGCGCAAAGCCATCATTCGGCCATGAAGCACGCTGCCGGCCCGCGTCGCGACCTGGGGCTGCGCACCCTGTTCAACATGCTCGGCCCGCTTACGAATCCGGCCGGGGTGAAGCACCAGGTGGTCGGGGTATTCGCCCAGACCCTATGCCGCCCGTTGGCTGAAGTGCTGCAGCGCCTGGGCAGCAAGCACGTGCTGGTGGTGCACTCGAAAGACGGCCTGGACGAGTTCAGCCTGGCTGCACCGACCTTCGTCGCCGAACTGAAAAATGGCGAAATCACAGAATACTGGGTAGAGCCGGAAGACCTCGGCATGAAGAGCCAGAGCCTGCACGGCCTGGCCGTCGAGAACCCGCAGGCGTCGCTGGAGCTGATCCGCGATGCGCTGGGCCGACGCAAGACCGAAAACGGTCAGAAGGCCGCCGAGATGATCGTGCTCAATGCCGGCGCGGCGCTGTATGCCGCTGACCATGCCATGAGCCTGAAAGCCGGTGTGGAACTGGCCCACGACGTTCTGCACACCGGGCTGGCCTGGGAGAAGCTGCAGGAGCTGGGTGCCTTTACTGCAGTATTCAAGGTGGAGAACGAAGCATGAGTGTGCCGACGGTGCTGGAAAGGATCATTGCCCGCAAGTTTCAGGAAGTGGCCGAGCGCAGCGCGCGCGTCAGCCTCGCCGAACTGGAGGCCCTGGCCAAGGCTGCCGACGCCCCGCGTGGCTTTGCCAAGGCCCTGATCGAGCAAGCCGCGCGCAAGCAGCCGGCGGTGATTGCCGAAATCAAGAAGGCCTCGCCGAGCAAAGGCGTGATTCGCGAGAATTTCGTGCCGGCGGAAATCGCCGTCAGCTACGAGAAGGGCGGGGCGACCTGCCTGTCGGTGCTGACCGATGTGGACTACTTCCAGGGCGCCGACGAGTACCTGCAGCAGGCCCGCGCGGCGGTGTCGCTGCCGGTGATCCGCAAGGAGTTCATGGTCGACCCGTACCAGATCGTCGAGGCCCGGGCCCTGGGCGCGGACTGTGTGCTGCTGATCGTGTCGGCGCTGGATGACGTGAAGATGGCCGAACTGGCGGCCACGGCCAAGGATGTTGGCCTCGACGTGCTGGTGGAAGTGCATGATGGCGATGAACTGGAGCGCGCGTTGAAAACCCTGGATACACCGCTGGTGGGGGTGAACAACCGCAATCTGCACACCTTCGAGGTCAGCCTGGAAACCACCCTCGACCTGCTGCCGCGTATTCCGCGTGATCGCCTGGCGATTACCGAGAGCGGCATCTTGAACCGAGCCGATGTGGAGCTGATGGCGATCAATGAGGTCTACTCGTTCCTGGTCGGTGAGGCATTCATGCGCGCCGAGCAGCCAGGGCTTGAATTGCAGCGGTTGTTCTTCCCGGAACAGGTGAAGAAGACTGTTCAGCAACTGGACTGATCGAATGAAGCCGGCGTTATTGCCGGCTTTTTTGTATGCCTGTAATGGCCCCTTCGCGGGCGAGCCCGCGAAGAGGCCGGTAAAAAAACACATAGGTGGATCAATGACCGATCAACCCCTGGCCCTGACCGTAGAACAAGGCCTGCACGCCGAACAGGAATTGCTGGCCGCCGTCTGTCGCGGGGAGTGCGACAGTGGCGTGCTGTTCTGGCGCCCGACCGACCACGCCCTGGTCATGCCCCGGCGCATGAGCCGTCTGGAAAACTTCGAAGCCGCCTGCGCGGAGCTGGCGATTGCCGGCTGGCCGGTGCTGCTGCGCGAAACCGGCGGCGAACCGGTGCCGCAGTCACACTCCACGGTGAACGTAGCCCTGGTCTATGTTGCCCCCCGCAGCGAAGGAGACCACGGCCGTATCGAAAAGGCATACGAGCGCTTGTGCCTGCCGCTATGCGACGTGCTGCGCGAGTGGGGCGGGGTGGCGTCGGTGGGCGAAATCGACGGTGCCTTCTGCGATGGCCGCTACAACGTCAACCTCAATGGCCGCAAACTGGTGGGCACCGCCCAGCGCTGGCGCCAGGGGCTGGGTGGAAAGCGCCCGGTGGTGCTGGTGCACGGTGCGCTGCTGCTGGACAACGAGCGTGATTCGATGGTGGCTGCGGTCAACCGCTTCAACGAGTGCTGCGAGCTGGAGCAGCGCTGCCGCGCCGATGCGCACATCGCCCTGCACGAAGTGGCGCCTGCGGCCCCATGGTTCGAGCGGCTGTCGCAGGCCTATGCCAAGGTGCTGGCCGACCTGCCCAGGGACTAGCGGGTACCGTAGACCACCATGGTCTTGCCTTTGACCTGCACCAGGCTGCGTTCTTCAAGATCCTTGAGGACGCGGCCGACCATTTCCCGCGAGCAACCGACGATGCGGCCGATTTCCTGACGAGTGATCTTGATCTGCATGCCATCGGGGTGGGTCATGGCGTCGGGTTGCTTGCACAGTTCCAGCAGGCAGCGGGCGACACGCCCGGTAACGTCGAAGAACGCCAGGTCGCCGACCTTGCGCGTGGTATTGCGCAGGCGCTGGGCCATCTGGCTGCCCAAGGCATAAAGGATTTCCGGGTCTTGGCGCGCCAGTTCGCGAAATTTCTCATAACTGATTTCGGCCACTTCGCATTCGGTCTTGGCGCGCACCCAGGCACTGCGCTGCTGTTCACCTTCGACTGGTTCGAACAGGCCCAGCTCGCCGAAGAAGTCGCCATTGTTGAGGTAGGCGATGATCATTTCATGGCCGTCATCGTCCTCGATTAGGATGGTGACCGAACCCTTGATGATGAACGACAGTGTCTCGGCCCGGTCGCCGGCGCAGATGATGTTGCTTTTGGCGGTATAGCGACGGCGCTGGCAGTGCACCAGCAGCTTTTCGATGTTCTTGATCTTGGCGGGTAGGGCGGAAGCAACCATCACGAAATCCTGTTCGATATGACGCATAGGCTTTTTATAAAGGTTGGCTGGCGGAGCGCGCCAGTCATTTGGCGCCAGCTTATCAGACACTACAGGATGTTTCGGTACTAAACCGACATGACTCGTACTTTTCCCACAGCCGTACAAGGTCTAAGCTGACACCCTTTTTCGTAAATCAGGAGTCCGGGTAGATGAAGGCACGTATCCAGTGGGCCGGTGAGGCGATGTTCCTCGGCGAATCGGGGAGCGGCCATGTCGTCGTGATGGACGGCCCGCCCGAGGCCGGTGGCCGTAACCTGGGCGTGCGCCCGATGGAGATGCTGTTGCTGGGCCTGGGTGGCTGCAGCAGCTTTGACGTGGTCAGCATTCTGAAGAAGTCGCGCCAGGCGGTGGAAAGCTGCGAGGCGTTCCTGGAGGCCGAGCGTGCCAGCGAAGACCCGAAGGTGTTTACCAAGATCCACATGAACTTCGTGGTGAAGGGGCGTGGGCTGAAGGAGGCCCAGGTCAAGCGTGCGGTAGAGCTGTCGGCGGAGAAGTATTGCTCGGCTTCGATCATGCTCGAGCGTGCCGGGGTTGAGATTACCCACGGGTACGAGATTGTAGAGCTGGGTCAAGGCTGACATTTTGGGGCCGCTTTGCGCCCCATCGCGACACAAGGCCGCTCCTACAAGGGATCGCGTACCACCTGTAGGAGCGGCCTTGTGTCGCGATGGGGCGCGGAGCGGCCCTGGCAATTTCAGCTGCGAAGCGCCGGCAGCGCAGCCCGCACCCATCCCGGCAAACAATCGCGCATCACCCGGCTCAACTGCTCCCGCCGCTTCTGGTAAACCAGCCCCAGCCCGATAACCCCCAGCCCGATCAGGGTCACCACCACCGGGAACAGCAGCGAGTCGGCAAACACCTCGTACGACAGGTACCCCAGGTAAGCCGCCACACCCAACGCCCCGAACACCATGAACACCGGCCGGCGCAACAGCACCGCCATACCCATCAGGGCAATATTGATCAGGCAGTACAGGGCCTTGCCCAGCTCACTGCCGCTGTCCACCAGCGTCAGCCCGCCCCAGAATGCCGCCAGCCCGGCCAGGTAGCCCCAGTGGGCATAGTCTTCGCGGGTGCGGCCGTCCACACCAACAAAAAACACCAGCAAGCCCAGACCGAACCACAGCGAAACCTCGCGGCGCTGTTCCCAGCTGAATGGCGAGCCGAAGAACCATTCGCTCAAGTCCATCGACATGAACCACAGGGCGACGGCAATCGGCATGACGATAAACGGGTAGGGGATCAGCCTCAGCATCAACAGCCCGGCAAGTACCGTGGCTGCTTCCATTGCCAGCCAGCCGCCCTGCACGTAGGTGTAGTACTGGTGATAGTTCGCCTGCGCATCATCCATTGGCCACCAGCCGGCCAGCCGTTCGATGGCGAACACCGCCAACGGCACGATGCTGACCGCCACCGCCGCCAGCACCCCGGCCGCGACGGGCTGTACGCGCCGTTGCAGGTTAACGGCGAACAGTGTGAGCAGCAGAATATAGAGGCTGGCGATGAGCAGCAGCGCCCAGTCGCCGATGCGCATCCAGGCTTCGGTGAGCAACCAGCCCATGGCTGCCATGATCAGCATGGCGCCGAAGTAGAACGCGACATGGGCCAGCTGGAAGCTGCCACGCTGTGCTGGTCGCTGGCGCAGGAACGCCAGCAGGGCCTGGTCCTGGCCCGGCTGGAGAATGCCGGCTTGCACGGCGCGCGCCAGGTCCTTGGCGTCGAAACGGTCCGTCATGGTGATGCCTTCAGATACGGTAGGTACTCTTGGTCATGACTTTGGCCAACAGGCTCATGCCAAAACGGACTGGGGCAGGGAAGCGATAACCGCCGGCTTCCAGTGCAGACTCGGCGTGCTGTTCCTCGTCGACGCGCATCTGTTCGAGGATGGCCCGGGACTTTTCGTCTTCCTGCGGAATCTGCTCCAGGTGCTCGTCGAGGTGCTTGCACACCTGATGCTCGGTGGCGGCGACGAAGCCAAGGCTGACCTTGTCGCTGACCAGCCCGGCGAGTGCACCGATACCGAACGACATGCCGTAGAACAACGGGTTGAGCACGCTGGGGTGGCTGTTCAGCTGGCGAATGCGCTGTTCGCACCAGGCCAGGTGGTCCACTTCTTCCTCGGCGGCATGTTCCATGGCCTTGCGCACTTCGGGCAGCTTGGCGGTCAGGGCCTGGCCCTGGTACAGCGCCTGGGCGCACACTTCACCGGTGTGGTTGATACGCATCAACCCGGCAACATGGCGGGCCTGCTGTTCGTCAAGGTCGACGTCCGGCTGGACGATGGCCGGCGAAGGGCGGGCGGGTTGGCCGCTGAAGGGCAGCAAGGTGCGCATGGCGGTATCGGCCTGCAGCAACAAGCGGTCGAGCGGCGAGTAGTGACGTTCGGTAGCCATCGGGCACCTCCGCAAGAATGTGCCCGACAGTTTACCGCAATAGTGGCAGGGTCGCTTGCCGTGGATCAGCCCGGTGGCCAGTGCATCTGGCGCTGGCCAAGCACGTGCATGTGGATGTGGTAGACGGTCTGGCCGCCTTGCTCGTTGCAGTTCATGACTACGCGGAAGCCTTCTTCGCAGCCAAGTTCCTTGGCCAGGCGCTGGGCGGTGAACAAGATGTGACCAGCCAGGCCTTTGTCTTCCTCGGTCAAGTCATTGAGGGTGCGTATGTGCTTTTTCGGGATGACCAGAAAATGCACGGGCGCCTGGGGGGCGATATCGTGGAACGCCAGAACCTGGTCGTCCTCGTAGATGATCTTCGCCGGGATTTCCCGGTTGATGATCTTGATGAATAGATCGTCCACAGCACTTGCTCCATGGTGAGGGTCGGGCCGAGTGTACTCAGCCGGGCGCCGCTCGCCCAGTAGCTATTCCATACCAACCGGGCAATAGCGGTGGTGGATGGCACCGGCCAGCTTGCGCACCAGCCAGCGCGGCAGCAGACGCGGGGCGAACGCCATCCAGCGGTTGCGCCGGCCGGGCATGATCAGCGCGCGGTTCTTGTCCAGCGCGCGCACCGTGTACAGCGCAACTTCCTCAGGGCTGAGGCAGCGTGGCTTGCCATCCAGCCGCGGAATGCGCCGGCGCGAGGAGTGCACCGGGCCTGGGCACAGTACCGAAACCTTGATGCCGGTGCGCTTGAGTTCTTCACGCAAGGCCTGGGAGAAGCTCAGTACATAGGCCTTGCTAGCGGCATAGGCGGCCATCCACGGGCCAGGCGCCACCCCGGCCAGGCCCGCGACATTGAGGATCTGTCCGCCGCCCTGCACGGCCATCAGGTTACCGATGGCGTGGCACAGGCGGCTCAGGGCCAGCACGTTGACTTCCAGCAAGTCCTGCTCGTCCGCCCACTCATGGGCCAGGAATGGCCCGTAGGTGCGCAGGCCGGCACAATTGACCAGCAGGTCTATACGTCGCTCGCCTTCCTCCAGTTCAAGCACGAAGCCTGACAGGCGTAACGGTTGGCTCAGATCGCAGGCGCGGAATAGCACCTCGACACCGAAACGTTGGGTCAGTTCGATGGCCACCGGCTCCAGCGTTTCACGCTGGCGAGCCACCAGGATCAGGTTGCGCCCGCGCCGCGCCAGGGCTTCCGCCAGGGCGAGGCCCAGGCCGCTGGAAGCACCAGTGATCATGGCGTAACGGGTCATGCAAGGCTCCTGGGGGCTGAAGAGGGCGCCTAGTGTACAGCTTGGCCAGTCAAGGTGTTGCCTTTTGCTACAAGGTACGGGCGCGCAGGGCCTGGCAGCGCTCCAGAGCGTCCCGGTACTCGTCATGCAGCCGTCCGATCAGTGCGCTGGCACTGGGCAGGTCGTCGATACCGCCGACCCCCTGGCCCGCCGACCACACGGTCTTCCAGGCCTTGGCTTCATCGTCGATCGGCTTGAGCTTGCCTTGCTCGTGGCCGCCCTTGAGGGTATCCATGTCGTAGCCAGCTTGCTCCAGGCTCGGGCGCAGGAAGCTGGCAGGGACGCCGGACACCGCTGGGGTGTGGATGATGTCGGCGGCATGGGAATCGAGCAGCATCTGCTTGTAGGCGCCCGGGGCCTGGCTTTCTGCGGTGGCGATGAAGCGGGTGCCCATGTACGCAAGGTCCGCACCCAGCATTTGCGCGGCGAGGATCTCGTGGCCGTGGTTGAGGCAGCCGGCCAGCAGCAGGGTCTTGTCGAAGAACTGGCGAATCTCTGCGGCCAGGGCGAACGGGCTCCAGGTGCCAGCATGGCCGCCTGCGCCCGCAGCGACGGCGATCAGGCCATCGACGCCGGCTTCGGCGGCTTTCTCGGCATGGCGGCGGGTGGTGACATCGTGGAACACCAGGCCGCCGTAGCCATGCACGGCATCGACCACTTCCTTCACCGCGCCGAGGCTGGTGATGACGATCGGTACGCGATGTTCCACGCACAAGGCCAGGTCGGCCTGCAGGCGCGGGTTGGTCGGGTGGACGATCAGGTTGACGGCATAGGGTGCTGGCGCCTGCAACAGTGCCAGGCCTGCCTCGATTTCCTCCAGCCAGGCCTTGAAGCCGGCGCTGTCGCGCTGGTTCAGGGCCGGGAAGCTGCCGACCACGCCGTTGGAGCAGCAGGCCAGTACCAGCCTGGGGTTGGAGATCAGGAACATCGGTGCGGCAACCACGGGCAGGCGCAGGCGTTGTTCGAGGGAGGCAGGTAGCGACATGGCAAGGCTCCTTGAGCGGGTGGCTATGTCAGAACGGTTTGACCACCACCAGAATTACGATACCCAGCAGGAACAATACGGGTACTTCGTTGAACCAGCGATAGTAGACATGGCTGCGGGTGTTGCTGCCGCTGGCGAAGCGCTTGCGCTGGGCGCCGCACATGTGATGGTAGACGGTCAGCAGGATGACCAGGGTCAGCTTGGCATGCAGCCAGCCCTGGCTGAGCCAGCCGGGCGTGAGATAGAGCATCCACGCGCCGAACACGTAGGTGGCGATCATCGCCGGGTTCATGATGCCGCGAAACAGCTTGCGCTCCATGGTCACGAAGCGTTCCTGGCTGATGCTGTCCTGGCTTTGGGCGTGGTAGACGAACAGCCGCGGCAGGTAGAACAGGCCGGCGAACCAGCAGACCACGCTGACGATATGCAGCGCTTTGATCCATAGGTAAAGCATGGGGGAGTTCCTTCAGGTATTCACGGTCGTCAGATAGTAGTGGTCAAGCGCCCGAAGGGTCACCCGAAGAGTTGTTACAGGCGCCTTGCGCCCCTATTATCGTGCGCTTTCCAGACGGCTCGTTGATAAGGGGCAAGCGTTATGATCAAGGTCGGTATCGTCGGCGGCACGGGTTACACCGGCGTCGAACTGTTGCGTCTGCTGGCACAGCATCCACAGGCCGAAGTGGCGGTCATCACTTCGCGCTCCGAGGCGGGCGTTGCAGTGGCGGACATGTACCCGAACCTGCGCGGCCACTATGACGGGCTGGCGTTCAGCGTGCCGGACAGCAAGACCCTGGCAGCCTGCGACGTGGTGTTTTTCGCCACCCCGCACGGTGTTGCCCACGCCCTGGCTGGCGAACTGCTGGCGGCCGGTACCAAGGTGATCGACCTGTCGGCCGATTTCCGCCTGCAGGACGCTGCCGAGTGGGGCAAGTGGTACGGCCAGCCGCACGGTGCGCCAGAGCTTCTCAAGGACGCGGTATACGGCCTGCCTGAAGTCAACCGCGAGAAGATTCGCCAGGCGCGCCTGATCGCTGTGCCGGGTTGCTACCCGACTGCTACCCAACTGGGCTTCCTGCCGCTGCTGGAAGCTGGCCTGGCCGACCCGTCGCGCCTGATCGCCGACTGCAAGTCGGGTGTCAGCGGCGCTGGTCGTGGTGCGGCGGTGGGCTCGCTGTTCTGCGAAGCCGGCGAAAGCATGAAAGCCTACGCAGTGAAGGGCCATCGCCACCTGCCGGAAATCAGCCAAGGTCTTCGCCTGGCCGCTGGCAAGGATATCGGCCTGACTTTCGTGCCGCACCTGACGCCAATGATCCGTGGCATTCACGCCACCCTGTACGCTACCGTCGCCGACACCTCGGTCGACCTGCAGGCGCTGTTCGAGAAGCGTTACGCCAACGAACCGTTCGTCGACGTGATGCCGGCTGGCAGCCATCCGGAAACCCGCAGTGTGCGCGGTGCCAACGTTTGCCGCATTGCCGTTCATCGCCCGCAAGGTGGTGACCTGGTGGTGGTGCTGTCGGTGATCGACAACCTGGTCAAGGGCGCGTCCGGCCAGGCAGTGCAGAACCTCAACATCCTGTTCGGCCTGGACGAACGCATGGGCCTGTCCCACGCGGGCCTGCTGCCATAAGCAGCCAGCTTGCGAAAAGGCCCGCGTCGTGCGGGCCTTTTTGTATGTCGCGACTAAAGCCGCACAATTCTTGACCGATTTTCTCGGGAAAGCGGATAATGCGCGTCATCGAGTTTTATGGCGGCTACCACGCCGGGAGAATCAACATGAGCGTCGAAACCTTCACCCCTACCGCTTTGGAATTCACCCACGGCGCTGCGCAAAAGGTGAAGAACCTGGTTTCCGAGGAAGGCAACGATCGTCTGAAGCTGCGCGTGTTCGTCACCGGTGGTGGCTGCTCGGGCTTCCAGTATGGCTTTACCTTCGATGAGGACGTGGCCGAAGACGACACCATCGTCGAGCGCGAAGGTGTTTCCCTTGTGGTCGACCCAATGAGCTTCCAGTACCTCGCCGGCGCCGAAGTGGATTACCAGGAAGGTCTGGAAGGCTCGCGCTTCGTGATCAAGAACCCGAACGCTGCCACCACCTGTGGTTGCGGCTCCTCGTTCTCGATCTGAGGCCTGGCCATACGAAAACGCCGCGCAATTGCGCGGCGTTTTGCTTTCTGGCGTAACGTTCAGGCCGGGTAGATTGCGCCGAGTACGCGCAGGCCCTTGGCCGCTGTCACGCTAGGGCGATTGGCAGCGATGCCTTCCAGGCAGCAGTGGGCCAGCCAGGCGAAGGCCATTGCTTCGACCCAGTCCGGGTCCACGCCATGGGCGCCGGTGCTGGCGACACGGGCGTCGGGCAGCAACTGGCCAAGGCGTGCCATCAGGGCGCCGTTGCGCGCACCGCCACCGCAGACCAGCAGCGCTTCGGTGCCTTGCTGGGCGTTGCTCAACGAGTCGATGATGCTGCGTGCGGTCAGTTCCAGCAAAGTTGCCTGTACGTCCTCGTCGCGGTAAGCGGGCAGGCGGGCCAGGTGACCTTCCAGCCAGGGCAGGTTGAATACTTCGCGACCGGTGCTCTTCGGGCCGATTCCGGCGAAGAACGGGTCGGCCAGCAGTGCGCTGAGCAAGTCCGCTTGCACCAAGCCCGAGGCAGCCCAAGCCCCATCCGCATCGTAGGCCTGGCCGCGCTTGCGTTCGATCCAGGCATCCAGCAGCACGTTGCCCGGGCCGCAGTCGAAGCCGTGGACTGGCTTGTCGTGTTCGATCAGGCTGAGGTTGCTGAAGCCGCCCACGTTGAGAATTGCCAGGCGCTGGCCCAGATGGCTGAACAACGTTTCATGGAAGGCCGGCACCAGTGGCGCACCTTGGCCGCCGGCGGCCACATCGCGACGGCGGAAGTCGGCGACCACGCTGATACCGGTAAGCTCGGCCAGCAGCGCCGGGTTGCCGATCTGTACGGTAAAACCGCGTGCAGGTTCGTGGCGGATGGTCTGGCCGTGGCTGCCGATGGCGCGGATGGCTCCGGCCTGCAGTCCTTGCCTGGCCAGCAGTTGGCAGATGCCTTCGCCTGCCAGGCTGGCCCAGCGGTTTTCCGCCAGTGCAGCGCGGGCGATCTCGTCAGGGCCGCTGCTGCAAAGGCCCAGCAGTTCCTGGCGCAGGTCGCCGGGCATGGGCAGGTAGTGGGTGGCGAGCAGTTCGAGCTGCTCGCCTTGTTCGATCAAGGCAATGTCCAGGCCATCAAGGCTGGTGCCGGACATCACCCCCAGGTATAGCGCCATGTGCTTAGCGCTTGTTCGCTGCGAGCAGGGTGGCCTTTTCCTGATCCATGCGGGCGATCAAGGGCTGGCTCTGCTGCAGGAAACGCTGGCGCTCGTTCCTGGCGATCGGGTCGGCCATCGGCACTTTCTGGCTCAGCGGGTCAACGTGCACACCGTTGACCTGGAACTCGTAGTGCAGATGCGGTCCGGTGGACAAGCCGGTGGTGCCGATGTAGCCGATGATCTGGCCCTGCTTGACCGAGCTGCCGGTCTTGATGCCCTTGGCAAAGCCCTGCATGTGGCCGTACAGCGTCTTGTAGCGGTTGCCGTGCTGGATGATCACGGTATTGCCGTAACCACCGCGGCGCCCGGCCAGTTCGATGCGGCCGTCACCGGCTGCCTTGATCGGAGTGCCGCGTGGGGCGGCGTAGTCGACGCCTTTGTGGGCACGGATCTTGTTCAGGATCGGATGCTTGCGGCCGGCAGAGAAGCGCGAGCTGATGCGGGCGAAGTCGACCGGGGTGCGGATGAATGCCTTGCGCAGGCTGTTGCCATCTGCGGTGTAGTAACTGGTGTTGCCCTGCTTGTTGGTATAGCGCACGGCGGTGTAGGTCTTGCCGCGGTTGGTGAAGCGCGCGGAGAGGATGTTGCCGGTACCGACGACCTTGCCGTCCATCACCTTTTGCTCGTAAACCACATCGAATTCATCGCCCGGGCGGATGTCCTGGGCGAAATCGATGTCGTAACCCAGCACGCGAGCCATGTCCATGGTCATGCTGTGGGACAGGCCGGCACGTTGGGCCGAGGCCGACAGCGAGCTTTTGATCACGCCGTGGGCGTAGGCGGTACGCACAACCGGCTTGCTGATCTCGCGGTTGAAGGTATAGCCCTTGTCGGTCTTGTTCAGGCGAATGGTTTCGAGGTTGCTGACCTTGCTGTGCAGGCTGGCCAGCTGGCCGTCCTTGTCGAGCTCGAACTGCAGCACCTGGCCATGCTTTAGCTGGCTGAACTGCTTGGCCTGCTTGTTGCTGGCCAGAACGTCGTGCACCGCGTTGCTCGGCAGGCCGACCTTGGCGAACAGTGTGGACAGGGTGTCGCCACGGGCCACGGTGACTTCGCGGTGGCTGGGCTGCTTGGCAGCTTCGACGACCGGTTCGGCCGCAGGGGCTTCCTGCTCGGCCTTCTGCGTCTCGGGGGCGGCCTCTTCGATCTGGGCGAATGGTGAGCCTTGCTCACCTTCTGCCTGCACCAGCGGCGCAGCGCGGGATTCGTCCTTCAACTGCTCGGCAGGGCTCTCCAGCTCGAGGTTGAGGGTGGTTTTCTTGGCTTCCACTTCGCTGGAAGGAAACACCAGCAGGGCCAGGCTGAGCAGGGCGGCTATGCCGCTGGCGGCCAACAGATGGCTTTTCGGATAAAGCGGGGGCGCTTTAGGCGGTTCGTTGGTCATGGGCAAGGTGACTTTGAAAAAGGTGAAATGGAAAAGATGAATGACATGATGAAGATGAAATAACTGTATAAAATATAACCAAAACCATTTTCACGCAAGGGCGCGTAGACGCCGCAAGCCCGGGCTCGGGTCACATTCCTTTGCGAAACTTGTAATTGACGGCCGATCTTGTATGGTTGGCTCCCCCTGAATCTGAGCCTTGCGGGTTTGTCTATGAAGTCGGTTGAAGAGCAGCTGGCGCTTATCAAGCGCGGCGCGGAAGAAGTACTGGTCGAGTCGGAACTGGTGGAGAAGCTCAAGCGCGGCCAACCTCTGCGCATCAAGGCCGGCTTCGACCCGACCGCGCCTGACCTGCACCTTGGGCACACGGTGCTGATCAACAAGCTGCGCCAGTTCCAGGATCTGGGGCATCAGGTCATCTTCCTGATCGGTGACTTCACCGGCATGATCGGCGACCCGAGCGGCAAGAGCGCCACGCGCCCGCCGCTGACCCGCGAGCAGGTGCTGGAAAACGCCGAGACGTACAAGCAGCAGGTGTTCAAGATCCTTGATCCGGCCAAGACCGAGGTTGCATTCAACTCCACCTGGATGGACAAGCTGACCCCGGCCGACTTCATTCGCCTGGCGTCGCAGTACACCGTGGCGCGCATGCTCGAGCGCGATGACTTCGACAAGCGCTACACCACCAACCAGCCTATTGCCATCCACGAGTTCCTGTACCCGCTGGTGCAGGGCTATGACTCGGTGGCATTGAAGGCTGATGTCGAACTCGGTGGCACTGACCAGAAGTTCAACCTGCTGATGGGGCGTGAACTGCAGCGCGCCTATGGCCAGGAGGCGCAGAACATCGTGACCATGCCGCTGCTCGAAGGGCTTGACGGCGTGAAGAAGATGTCCAAGTCGCTGGGTAACTATGTGGGTATCCAGGAAGCGCCGGGGGTGATGTACAGCAAATTGGTGTCGATCCCGGATACCCTGATGTGGCGCTACTTCGAGCTGCTGAGCTTCCGTTCCATGGAAGAGATCGAGCAGTTCCGTACCGACGTCGCCAATGGCGCAAATCCGCGCGACATCAAGATCAAACTGGCGGAAGAGATCGTTGCACGCTTCCATGGCGAAGAGGCTGCGGCCAATGCTCACCGTGCCGCGGGTAACCGCATGAAGGAGGGCGAGTTGCCGGAAGATCTGCCGGAGGTCGAAGTCGCTGCGGCTGAAAGCCTGCCAATTGCCGCCGTGCTGAACCGGGCTGGCCTGGTGAAGAACTCGGCTCAGGCGCGTGATTTGCTGAGTGGTGGTGCGGTCAAGGTTGATGGCGCGGTGGTCGATCGTGACTTCGTGTTTGCGCTGGGTGCAACCCATGTGTGCCAGGCGGGCAAGAAGTCGTTTGCTCGGGTTACCCTCAAGGCCGAGTGATTGTCTGCAGGTGTAGCTATATAGAAGCGGGGAGGTCGACAGGCCTCCCCGCTTTGCTTTTCGGCGATATTAAAGTTTCTTGAAATTAAAGGTTGACGCCCTCTCGAATCCCCTTATAATGCGCCCCACTTCCAGCGACATCGGAATGACAAACTTCTTGAAATTCAACAAGTTAGGTTGTTCAGAAAGAGTTGAAAGGGCTG